>CALUPA010000068.1 GCA_944322395.1 uncultured Phocaeicola sp. | reverse complement strand
GATTATCTTGCTCAAGACAGTTAAAGGGTTCTGCTGCCTTATGCAAGAAATAAAAAATGGAATTGATAGAACCCACCATAAGTAAAAGGACTTATTTATAAATCATTCAATGTCCGTTGAACAGTGTTTAAATACTATTAGAATAACGTTTAAACTCTGTTCAGCGGATTTTTGTTTGTAGTTTTTTAGATATTTACTATTGTAATAATCTTAAAATCTAAAGAGTGGTGGTTATACGTGAATGTGTAAAATCTGAAGAAAAAACTTGTATTTTAATATAAAAACATTATTTTTGCCATTGATAATTTAAAAAATAGAACAATTATGAAAAAATTAGTTTCAACTCTATTGGTTTTTATGTGCTTGCTTATATCAGTTCCTGCACAGGCACAGATTAAATTTGGACTTAAAGGTGGTGTTGACATGTCTAAAGTAACTACCGAGATAGGCGACAATGCTACAGGATTTTTTGTTGGCCCTATGATGGAGGCTACAATTCCGCTATTAGGCTTGGGGGTAGATGTTGCTGCACTTTATTCACAGTCTGGTGTCAAGTTTGAAGGTACTGAGGCTGATAAAATTAAATCTATAGAGGTTCCTGTTAATTTGAAATGGACTGTAGGTTTAGGCAGTACTTTTGGGGTTTTTGCAGCAGTTGGTCCTCAGTTTGGATTTAATCTTGACAATGGTGTAGATGCCGTATTGCAGAGTAAGAAGTGTGCGGTAAGTGTAAATGTGGGCGTTGGTTTAAAGTTATTGAGACATTTCCAGTTAGGAGTTAACTATAACATAGGAGCTAGTAAGATGACTGCTAAATATGCCGACGATACTGAAAATATAATTCCGAATTTCCGTAAAAATTCATGGCAGGTTTCATTGGCATATATGTTCTGATATAGAACGTACATAAGAAAATATATAGTCCCCTGTTTGCTGACAGTAATATATCGGCATGCAGGGGATAATTGTTTTAAAATGTTACTAAAAATATATTATAAAGTAAATGAAGTATAGTTTTTCATTATTATTTTTTGTTGATTTAAATCAATAAAAGTCTGAAAATAAAAATTATCATCTTTAATTATGAACAAATCTGATGAGTATATTGTATTGTAGACAGTGTAATAATCTTATAGGTATAGTTTTTATGAAGAAAGAATTTAAGAAGGTAGAAGTAAAAGAGGTGTATTTAGCTCCTGTGTGTGAATGTATAGAGATTTCTTCTGAAGGTGTATTGTGCGGAAGTATTATTGGTGATGGCGCATTTGGTTCGGAAGATAATGATTTTGTAGGTGAATGGAGTTTATTTGAATAATGTTATGATTAAGGTAAATAATATTCTTTTTTTATTTTTGTTCGTTTTTGGTCTTTTTTCTTGTGATAAGACCGAAGTTACTGGAAATGATAATATAATAGAACCAGAAGAAGATAATTTTAAAATGTCAATTGAAGTCATTGGATCAACAAAGTCTTCAAGGGCATCTGTAGATGAAAACTTATCAGCCAGTGGCGGTCAGCTTCAGGTAAGATGGGATGAAGGCGATAAGGTTAGAATGATGGTTGGAAGCAATCCTGATGATGTAGCGGTATGCGATTTTTCGTTGGTAGGAGGTCCTTCAATGGGCAATGGTAATTTTGAATACGTAGGCAAAAGAGTTGAGACAAATTACTATTACGGTATATATCCGCCTATGGAAGTTGGAGCGAATGGTGAAGTTCTGTTGAATGTACCTGTTGATGGAACTATACATCAGGCTGCGGCAGATGATTCTCGTCACTTGGGACAGTTCAGACCGATGTATGCACCTCCTGTACAAAATGAAGACGGTGGTAATGTACTTAAAGGGGTAATGTTTAAGCATCTTACATCATTAATAATATTCAAAGTGACTAACAGTACTGATGAGACATTCAATCTGAAGTCCTTAGAAATGTCAACAGTTGATGATAAGGCAGTTTTTTATTCGTCAGCATCCTTTAATCTTCAAAAACAGCCTGAATTTGTGACCGATGCTACCCCTTCTGCATATGTAGCTATGGGATTTGATGGCGACGGTATGCAGATAACATCCCTTGAGATGAAGAAGGCTTACCTTCCTGTCCTTCCTACGGGTGATTTCTCGTCATCGCAATTGATGGTTAAGGCTGTGACAGACAAAGGTGAATTTATTGCTAATATTCCTATGGCGGCAAGTCAGAAACTGCAAAGCTTTAAGGCAGGCAACTACTGTATTTTCAATCTGAAAAAGACAACGACAGGTATAACTGTAGGAGTAGAAATACAGGGATGGGAAGACGGTGAAATGGTGGATGTACCGATATTATAGTAGTCTGGTAAACATTTAGAATATAAAAGAACTCAACAAATGGATAAACAATGGTTGAGTTCTTTTTTTATATATAATAAGGTATTTTATATGTATTTTGGGGCTTATCTGAAGAATTAATGCAATACTAGGTCTTTAATGAAAGATATAGTATGATTTTTTTAGTTTTTTCAATTGTGTTGTAATAATATTTATATCTGTTTTCTTGAATTAGTTTTATATATTTGTCAAATAATTCAAGAAACGTAAATAGTAACCTTAAATTGACAATATAATTTTTATGGACTTGCTCTTGCAAGCCGATATCTTTGAAAATCACTTAATGTTATAAAGTATGAACCTTAAATTTTTAATTAGGGCCATAATATTAGGCTCTGTATTCTATTTTTCGTCGTGTGTAACACAAGAAGAATACTATGTTAAACATCTGGAATTTCCGGAAGGTATAACAATAGAACAGAAAGTTGATATGGCATCTCGCCTGATTCCTACACCACAACAGCTGGAATGGCAGGAAATGGAGCTAACAGCTTTTCTTCATTTCGGAATAAACACATTTACTGGACGTGAATGGGGTGACGGAAAGGAAGATCCTGCGTTGTTTAACCCCACTGAATTTGATGCTGAACAGTGGGTGCGTACTCTCAAGGAAGCCGGCTTCAGAATGGTTATATTGACAGCAAAACATCATGACGGCTTCTGTCTGTGGCCTACCAAAACAACAAGGCACTCCGTTGCTTCGTCTGCATGGAAAGACGGTAAGGGTGATGTAGTAAAGGAACTGCGTAATGCCTGTGATAAATATGGTATGAAATTCGGTGTCTATCTTTCTCCATGGGACAGAAATGCTGAATGCTATGGTGATTCGCCGGCATATAATAAATTCTTTATAGAACAACTGACAGAATTATTGACCAATTATGGTGAAGTACATGAGGTATGGTTTGATGGTGCTAATGGTGAAGGTCCGAACGGAAAGAAGCAGGTTTATGATTGGGATGCTTTTTATTCTACAATACGTACTTTGCAGCCCAATGCTGTTACAGCTATTATGGGCGACGATGTACGTTGGGTAGGCAATGAAAAAGGGTTGGGGCGTGATACAGAATGGAGTGCCACTGTCCTTACTCCGGGAGTATATGCACGTGCTGAGGAGAACAATAAAGCTTTGGGTATAAATAATATGTCGAAAGATCTGGGCGGAAGAGATATGCTTTCCAAGGCAAAGGAATTGTTCTGGTATCCATCAGAGGTAGATGTGTCTATTCGTCCGGGATGGTTCTATCATCAGAATGAGGACAGCAAAGTAAAATCTCTAAAACATCTTACTGATATTTATTTCCAGTCTGTGGGTTATAACTCTGTTTTGCTTCTTAATATTCCTCCTGATACCAGAGGACGTATAAATGATGCTGATGTGAGTAGGCTGAAGGAATTCAAGGCTTATCTGGACGAGGCTTTTGCTGAGAATAAGGTTGTCGACGGAAATGGAATCTGGAAAGCTGCACATGGTGAACGTAAGGAATATACACTGCAAAATAATTCTGAAATCAATGTGATAATGCTTCAGGAGGATATAACCAAGGGACAGAGAGTAGAAGGCGTAAATATAGATGTATTGACAGATGGACAATGGAAAAATGTTGCGCAAGGTACAACTGTAGGGTATAAGAGAATGTTCAGATTCCCTTCAGTGAAAGCGGAAAAGATAAGTATTACAATCACAGATTCAAGAAATGATGCCAATGTATGTAATGTCGCTGCATATTATGCCAGACCACTTGAAGAAGAAACTGGAAATCACGAATGGAACACTCTGCCACGTAATACCTGGAAAGTCGTTTCTAAGAGTCCGTTTGTAGTCGATCTCGGAACTAAAGTTTCGCTTTCTGCATTTACATATGCTCCATACAATGCTGAAGCCAGACCGGACATGGCGTTCAAGTATTCATTTGCTGTCAGTGAGGATGGAGAGAACTGGAAAACTCTGAAAAAGAATAGTGAGTTCAGTAATATTATGAATAATCCGATACCTCAGACCGTATCCTTGGATGGAGCCAAAGGAGTGAAATTTATACGTCTTGACGCAGTTTCTGTAAATGGAAAACCTGCAGTGGTCAACATTAACGAGATAGGAGTCAGTGTTATTAAATAGTTATGAACAATACCATGAAAAAAATTACAATTACTACATTGTCGTGTGGACTCTTTGCCATATATGCTGTGGCGCAGCAGAGGCAGCCGAATATTATAATGTTCCTGGTAGATGATATGGGATGGCAGGATACTTCCGTTCCGTTTCATAATAATGAACAGACACCACTTAACAAGCGATTTAATACACCGAATATGGTGAGAATGGCTAAAATGGGGGTGAAATTTACACAGGCATATGCTTGTGCAATCTCTTCTCCTACGAGGTGTAGTCTGATGTCAGGGATGAATGCTTCAAGACATCGTGTTACTAACTGGACGTTGGAACTGAATCAGAAAACCGACCAGACTAGTAACGTGATAGAATTGCCGGAGTGGAATTTCAACGGCATACAGCCGGCAGAGGAGGATGGTAAGATAAATAATGCTACCGCTATAACTCCACTGCCGCAGATTCTTAAAAATAATGGTTACAGAACCATACATTGCGGTAAAGCACATTTCGGGGCAAGAACTACTCCGGGTGCGGATCCTTCTACAATGGGGTTTGATGTGAATATTGCCGGAGGCCCAAACGGGGCACCTGGCAGCTATCTTGGCACAAGGAATTTTGGTGAAGGAACCCGTTTCGCTGTTCAGGGACTTGATAAGTACTATGGGCAGGACATATTCCTTACAGAGGCTCTTACCGTTGAAGCTATAAGGGAAATGAAGGAGTCTGTAAAGATGAACAAGCCGTTCTATTTGTATATGTCGCATTATGCAGTTCATGGTCCGTATGATGAGGATAAGCGTTTTACAGGAAAATACAGAGGTAAATATGACGAACAACTGAAATCAGGATTGAATGAAAACGAGGCAAGATATGCTGCGCTAGTCGAAGGTATGGACAAGAGCCTTGGCGATATTATGGATTATCTGGAACAGAATCCGGAGGTAGCCTCGAATACTATTCTGTTGTTTATGTCTGATAATGGTGGACAGGGGCTTAACAATGTCCGTCAGGGAGTGGAAAACCGAGACCAGAATTACCCTGCTCGTGCAGGAAAAGGTTCAGCCTTTATGGGAGGTGTAAGAGAGCCGATGATTGTGTACTGGCCTGGGGTGACAAAACCGGGTACTGAATGCGAACAGAAGGTTATCATAGAGGATTTCTTTCCTACTATCCTTGAAATGGCGGGCGTAAAGAAGTATAACACGCTACAGAAAATAGACGGCAAGAGTTTCGTCAAAGCTCTTAGAAAAGGAAAAGTCACAGATAAGGATAAGGCTGTGGTATGGCATTTCCCTAATCTGTGGGGAGAAACACAGAATAAAGAAGAAGGGTATGGAGCATACTCTGCAATCCTTAAAGGTGATTATCATTTGATATATACATGGGAAACCGGCGCGTTGCGCCTGTTTAATATCAGAGAGGATATAGGCGAACAGAATGACCTGGCAAAGAAGATGCCTGAAAAGGTTAGACAACTGGCAGCAGAGTTATCCGATTATCTTAGGGAGAGAGATGCGCAAAGGCCGTCCATGAAAGCTACTGGAGAAATTATTCCGTTCCCGGATGAAATATTATTATTCAAGTGAATAACTTCTCGGTGATAGAACCAGAAAATGCCACAAATTCATAGGTTTGTGGCATTTCTCTTTAATTAATCACAAGGATATTTCACTCCCCATTCTTTTCGCAGAGCATCCATCTGATGCATAATTCTTATAGTTTCCTTGTGAGGCATGTAAGGCGATTCCTTCCATCCATTTTCGATAGCCTCAATTGATGCTCTTACCTGATATTCGAAACCGGTAATCTGTTCCGGGGCCTTGTATTCTGCCTTCAGCTTATAGTCTGTGTCGAAAATCTTTATGCATTCAGGATTGTTGATATTTTCTATCACCATAAAACCTTTGTCGCCTGATATAACTCCCATTCTGTCAGTCTGGGCATAAACAGATGCTTGCAGAGATGCCATCTTGCCGTCGTTATAGAACAGTGTGATATTTTCCTGTCCATCTACTCCGGTATCTGTTATCTGGCATGCTGAGTGTACCTCCTTTATATCACTTCCGAAAGCCATTGCAGCGAAGTTCAGAGTATATACACCGATGTCTAATAGTGCACCACCGGCTAGCTCCGGTTTTGCTATTCTGTCTTTGTCAGCAATTACATATCCAAGATTTGCAGACAGAGTGTATGGCTTTCCTATCACTCCTTCGTCCAGCAGTTCCTTCATTTTTACAGACAGAGGCATGTAACGTGTCCAAATAGCCTCGGTTATGAATACATTCTTTTCTTCAGCCAGACGGATAAGTTCTTTGGCCTGACGTGCATTCGCAGTAAATGATTTTTCGCATAATACAGGTTTGCCGTTCATTATGCACAGACGTGCATGCTCGTAATGATGTGAGTGTGGTGTGGCAATATAAACCAAATCAATTTCACTGTCGGCAACCAATTCTTCATAGCTTCCGTAAGCCTTGCTGAAATTCCATTTTGTAGCAAATGCCTGAGCCTTCTCGATACTTCTTGATGCCACTGCATAGCTTTCCGTTTCCTGCATTCCGTTTATGGTGGCAGCCATTTTCTCGGCTATATGTCCGCAACCGATAATACCTATCTTATATTTCTTCATTACGTATAAAATTTAGTTTAACTTTGTTGACTTAGAGTTCTGCAAAGCTATAAAAGTTTGGGAATATTTAGAGACAACGGCATGTCCTTTTTTTGTACCTTTGCGGTATGAAAAAGTACGTAGATGTCATAGTGCCGCTTCCCATAGCGAATACGTTTACATATTCTTTGCCTGAGTCGCTTGAAGACCAGGTGGAGATGGGGTGTCGTGTGGTAGTCCCTTTCGGAGTCAAGAAATATTACACGGCCATAGTGGTGAAGATACACTATTCGGCACCGGAAGAATACGAAACAAAAGATATATCCGAAGTACTGGACAAGACACCTGTAATGCTGGAACGCCAGTTGGCTTTCTGGAAGTGGGTGGCAGAATATTATCTGTGTACGCTTGGCGATGTTTATAAGGCTGCACTACCGTCTGGGATGAAATTGGAGAGTGAAACAGTAGTGGAATATAATCCGGATTTTGTAGCAGATGAACCACTCTCGCCTAAAGAGCAACGTATACTTGACATTCTGAGTGTAGATACAGAACAGTGTATCACCCAGATAGAGCGAGCAGGAAATATAAAGAACATTCTTCCGGCAATAAAATCACTGATGGAGAAGGATGCCATACGAGTTAAGGAAGAGTTGAAACGAAACTATAAGCCTAAGACAGAAGTCCGTGTACGATTGCAGGATGGCATGCGCGATGAGGCTATACTTCAGAAACAGTTTGACCTTTTGACACGTGCTCCCAAGCAGCTTGCTCTGCTGATGAAATATATAGAACTGTCCGGTTGGATGCAGGAAGGAAAACTTCTGACTGAAGTCTCAAAGAAGACACTATTGGAGGCTTCCGGTGTATCGGCATCAATTCTGAACGGTCTTATAGACAAACATATATTCGAAACTTATAACTACGAGATAGGACGTCTAACTGCAGGAAAGACAGAGACTGTCCCATTGAATCCGCTTAATGAAATACAGCAAAGAGCTTTCCTTTCCATAATGTCGTCATTTCATCAGAAAAACATCTGTCTTCTTCATGGAGTTACTGCCAGCGGAAAGACTGAGGTATATATCCATCTGATAGAAGAAGTAATAAAGGCAGGAAAACAGGTGCTTTATCTACTTCCTGAGATTGCACTTACCACGCAGATAACCGAACGATTGAAGAGAATTTTCGGTTCACGCCTTGGTGTATATCATTCAAAGTTCCCGGATGCTGAACGTGTGGAGATATGGCAAAAACAGCTTACAGAAAATGACTATGATGTAATACTTGGCGTACGCTCATCAGTCTTTCTTCCTTTTCGCAGACTCGGACTGGTAATAGTGGACGAGGAACACGAAACATCCTATAAGCAACAGGACCCGGCTCCACGATATCATGCTCGGAGTGCGGCGATAATGCTTGCATCGCTCTATGGTGCAAAAACTCTTCTCGGCACAGCTACTCCGAGTATGGAGTCATATTATAATGCTATTCACGGAAAGTATTCTCTGGTAGAGATGAAGGAAAGATACCAGCAGATACAGCTGCCGGAGATAGAGGTGGTGGACATCAAGGAACTGGCACGCAAAAGACGCATGTCGGGACATTTTTCGCCTTTCCTTTTGCAGAAGATGAGGGAAACACTTGAGAACAAGGAACAGATAATCCTTTTTCAGAACCGTCGCGGATTTGCCCCGATGATAGAATGCCGCACGTGCGGTTGGGTGCCGAAATGCAAGAACTGCGATGTGAGTCTTACATATCATAAAGGACTCAATCAGCTGACATGTCATTACTGCGGATATACATACAGTGTGCCCAAATCATGTCCGGCTTGTGGCGGGGTGGAACTAGTGAACCGTGGTTTCGGTACAGAAAAGGTTGAGGACGATATAAAACAGATATTCCCAGATGCCACAGTTGCACGTATGGACATGGATACCACCCGTACGCGTGCTGCATATGAAAGAATAATCAACGATTTCCAGGAAGGAAGGACAGATATACTTATTGGAACACAAATGGTTTCCAAGGGACTTGACTTCGACAGGGTGAGTGTAGTGGGAATTCTGAATGCCGATTCCATGCTTAACTATCCCGATTTCCGTTCGTACGAGAGAGCATTCCAGCTCATGGCTCAGGTGTCAGGTAGGGCAGGACGTAAGAACAAGCGCGGTCTGGTAGTGCTTCAGACCAAATCACCGGATATTCCGCTAATACATCAGGTGGTGACCAATGATTACAATGCCCTGTATGATGAGCAGTGTGCCGAACGAAGTATGTTTCGCTATCCTCCGTTCCACAGACTGATATATGTGTATCTCAAGCATCGTAAGGAAGATGTGCTTGAGAAGGCAGCCGACTGTATGGCAGCATATCTGCGAAACGGACTTGGCGACCGTATACTTGGTCCGGACCGTCCACCGGTGGGGCGAATACAGACATTGTTTATCAAGAAGATAGTGATAAAAGTAGAACAACAGGCATCAATGTCGAAGATTCGTACATATCTCCAACAGGTGCAGCGAGCAATAATAGAGGATGAACGTTTCAAGTCGTTGATGGTGTATTATGATGTAGATCCGTATTAATAGAACTCCGTCGACAGACTAATAACTAACAACTGAGAACTAACAACTTAAAAGTATGAATATAGAATTAGACGTACATACCCATACCATAGCCAGCGGACATGCCTTCAGTACATTACAGGAGATGGCGCAGGCTGCAGCTGCAAAGGGACTGAAGTTATTGGGAATAACAGAACATTCGTCAGGTATTCCCGGAACGTGTGACCCTATTTATTTCCGTAATCTTCATGTCGTGCCTAGACAAATGTATGGCATAGAACTTCTTCTTGGAGCGGAGATAAACATAACCGATTTCAATGGCAATATCGACATGGACGAGTTCTATCTCCGCATGCTTGATCTCCGTATAGCCGGAATACATTCGCTGTGTTATACTCACGGTACTAAGGAACAGAATACTCAGGGTATGATAAATGTTATTTCGAATCCATACATAAATATCATAAGTCATCCGGGGGATGGGACAGCATGCCTTGATTTCGAACCTATAGTGCTGGCATCTAAAGAGTATCACACTCTTCTGGAAATAAACAACAGTTCACTTAAACCATGCCGTAACAAGCCGGAAGCAAGAGGCAACAATCTTGAAATACTTCGATTGTGCAAGAAATATGAAGTACCGGTCATTCTAGGAAGCGATGCGCATATATCGTTTGATATAGCTGAGTATGGCTATGCCATGCAGTTGCTGGCAGAAACAGAGTTTCCTGAAGAACTGATAATGAATACCGATGTAGAACGATTTAAACAGTATATAGCAAAATGAAAATACTATTTGTGTGTCTCGGCAATATATGCCGTTCTGCAACTGCAGACGAAGTTATGCGTACCCTTTTGAGAAAAGAAGGTCTTGATAAGGAGGTGGAAGTAGATTCTGCCGGAACAAGTTCATATCACCGTGGCGAGTTGCCAAACGAACGTATGCGTATGCACGCAGCACGTAGAGGTTACAGACTTACACATCTGTCGCGTCCGGTATGTACAGACGATTTTTATAATTTCGACCTCATTCTTGGAATGGACGACCGCAATATAGCAAACCTTCGCGATATGGCTCCTGATATTGAATCGGAAAAGAAGATTGGCCGCATGACAGATTACTGTCGTACCAAGGTGGTAGATTACGTTCCAGACCCTTACTATGGCGGAGCACAAGGTTTCGAAAATGTATTGGATATACTGGAAGATGCTTGTCAGGGGTTGTTGGAAGAGATAAAGAAGGATTTATCGGAATAATCTTTTATGATTGTTTATTTGCACATACAATCATATTTACTTTCCTTTGTATTCAAAAGAAAAAAATATATTAATACACAATGAAACAAACTTTTGCACCTTTTGCCAAACCGCTGTATGTGATGACAAAACCTGTTGGAGCGGTATGTAATCTGGCTTGCGATTATTGCTATTACCTGGAAAAATCGAATTTATATAAGGACACTTCGAAGCACGTGATGAGCGACGAGCTTCTGGAACGTTTCATCAAAGAGTATATCGGTTCGCAGACTATGCCGCAGGTTCTCTTCACATGGCATGGAGGAGAGACACTGATGCGTCCGCTCAGTTTTTATAAGAAAGCTGTAGAATTGCAGAAACGGTATGCAGGTGGAAGGACAATAGACAACTGTATTCAGACAAACGGTACCCTTCTTACCGATGAATGGTGTCAGTTCTTCAAGGAAAACAACTGGCTTGTAGGAGTGTCTATTGACGGACCTCAGGAATTTCACGATGAATATCGCCGAAACAAACAGGGATTGCCTTCATTCGTGAAGGTTATGAGGGGTATAGAGCTTCTGAATAAACACGGAGTGGAGTGGAATGCTATGGCTGTGGTGAACGACTATAATGCCGATTATCCGGTAGAATTCTATAATTTTTTCAAGTCAATAGGCTGCCACTATATCCAATTCGCTCCAATCGTAGAAAGAATATTCAAGCATAATGACGGTCGACATCTGGCATCGCCTATGCAGGAGGGAGATAAACTGGCAGACTTTTCTGTAACCCCCGAACAATGGGGAAATTTTCTCTGTAAACTTTTCGATGAGTGGGTGAAAAACGATGTGGGACAGTATTTCATACAGATATTCGATTCTACACTTGCCAACTGGGTAGGAGAACAGCCTGGTGTATGTTCTATGGCGAAGACTTGCGGACATGCAGGTGTGATGGAATTCAACGGTGATGTCTATTCGTGCGACCACTATGTATTCCCTGAATATAAACTTGGAAATATCTATCAGAAGACTCTGGTAGAGATGATGTACAGCGAAAGACAGCAGGAGTTTGGACTGATGAAACAGAAATCTCTGCCTACACAGTGCAAGGAGTGTGAGTTCCTTTTTGCCTGCAACGGCGACTGTCCTAAAAACCGTTTCGCTAAGACTGCAACCGGCGAACCGGGACTGAACTATCTGTGTAAGGGATATTACCAGTTCTTCAAGCACGTGGCTCCATATATGGATTATATGAAGAAAGAACTTCTGGCCGAACGTGCTCCGGCCAATGTGATGGAAGCTATACGTAGAGGAGAAATATAAAAGAATGAAAGCCATATCATAACTCTGACCATGAGTCCTGATATGGCTTTTAAATTTTATTTTTTCTTTTTCTTCTTCTTGCTCATTCCTGCATCGTCAAATCCAGGGTTCGAAGACGAATTGTCATGTATGAAAAACTGTTTCCAGTCATCCTTATGCTTTGGTCCGCGTGCCGATGTATATCCTCGTTCTTCGCGGCTTGGCTTGTCTTTCTTTGAATCTTTCTTTTCTTTGGTCGGAACTTCTTTTGAAGCTTTTTCTTTTGACGAACCAGAGTTGCGTTTCTTGCCACTCTTGTCGCTTTTGCCGTTATTTTCGCCTGCTATTTCTACTATGATGCGCTTACCTTTCACCGTAGCCTTGTTCAGGGCCCTAAGAACAATGTCTGCCTGCTGTTCTGCCACCTCGAAGAATGAGAAGTTCTGCATCAGGTCTATACGTCCTATCTGTATATGTTCCTTCTTTGTGTTGCGGTTAATCAGTTCTATAACCTGATTTGCATAGAAACCGTCAGTCTTACCCATATTGAGGAAGAGTCTTGCGTAACCTTTCTCGGCCTTGCGTGCAGTTTTTTCCTTGTCGCTGCCGCGGTCTTTGCGAGGCTTGTCTGATTTATCTTTCTCGTTTGCCTTAGGCTGTTCTATTTCTGGCGCATTGCGGTAATATTCCAGGAAGCGGTTGAACTCCATTGATACCACACGTTTGATAAGGTCTTCCTTGCTCAGCCATTCGAACTTACGGTAGATGCTTGGGAGGAAAGCCTCTATATCTTCCTCGTTCACCTTAACCTTCTCTATGTCGTCGATAACCTTGATGAGCTGCTGTTCGCAAATCTCTTTTCCTGCAGGGAGTGTTCCTATTGTGAATTTTTTGTTGATAATACGTTCTATCTCGCGCATCTTTCCCTTTTCGCGCATGTTGATGATGGCGATAGAGATACCTGTCTTTCCAGCACGACCCGTACGTCCGCTTCGGTGAGTATAGCTCTCAGTATCATCAGGCAGGGCATAGTTTATTACGTGAGTAAGGTCGTTCACGTCAAGTCCGCGTGCTGCCACGTCTGTAGCTACAAGAAGCTGCAGATGACGCTGGCGGAATTTCTGCATCACGAGGTCACGCTGAGCCTGGCTCAGTTCGCCGTGAAGAGAGTCGGCATTGTAGCCGTCCTGTATCAGCTTGTCGGCTATCTCCTGAGTCTCTATACGTGTGCGGCAGAAGATGATACCGTAAATCTGAGGATAGTAGTCCACGATACGTTTCAGAGCAAGATATTTGTCCTTGGCATGCACTATGTATGCTATATGGTTTACGTTCTTGCTACCCTCGTTCTTTGTTCCTATGGTTATTTCTTTCGCATTATGCAGATAAGTCTTTGCAATTCTTGATATTTCAGGGCTCATTGTGGCAGAGAACATCAAGGTGTTGCGGTCCTCAGGCACTTTCTCGAGTATGGCATTGATACTTTCTGTGAATCCCATGTTCAGCATCTCGTCGGCCTCGTCCATCACTACATCTCTGATGGTTTCAAGGCGTGCCACCTTGCGTTCCATAAGGTCGATAAGTCGTCCCGGAGTAGCCACGATGATGTGTACGCCTTTCTTCAGGCTTCTGATTTGACTTTCTATGGATGAACCTCCATAGACAGGTAATATCTTAAGATCTGAGATATATTTTGAATAGTCGGTAAGGTCACCTGCTATCTGCAGGCACAGTTCGCGTGTAGGACAGAGCACCAATGCTTGCGGTACACACTCATCAAGATTAATTTTCTGTATCAGCGGCAGACCAAATGCGGCTGTTTTTCCGGTCCCGGTTTGTGCCAGAGCCACTACGTCATTTCCGTTTCCAAGCAAATACGGTATAACTTCTTCCTGTACGGGCATAGGATACTCATATCCCATTTCTTCGATAGCCTTGCGTATTTCTTCGGAAACGCCTAATTCTTCGAATGTTTTCATTTGTTGTTTTTAAATTATTCTATTTTTGATATTATCGTCTTGTCTTTCTCCAGCTGTTCTATCAGCTCCTCCATCGAGGCAAATTTTATCTCCTGCCTTATTCTGCTGATAAACTCAATCCTCAAGGGATGATGATATATATCATCGCTGAAGTCTATGATATGTACTTCGATGCTGATATTGCTGCCGTTGTTCACCGTAGGGCGGTTGCCAATGTTCAGCATCCCCTTGTAAACAGTATTGCCTATGGGTACACGTACGGCATAAACTCCGTTTGCCGGTATAAGTTTTTCCGGACAAGAAGGAATTATATTGGCAGTGGGGAAACCTATCTTGCGTCCTATCTTGTGTCCGTCTGTCACTGTACCGTCAATATAGTAGTTATATCCGAGGAAACGGTTTGCTGTGACCACATCACCTGTTTTTAGCAGTTTTCTTATGGCTGACGAACTGATGAAAGTATCTGTAATAGCACATTTCAGAGGTTCTGCCTTTATTACAGACATTTCAAGTTCCTGTCCGTAGCGGCAATAATCCTCGAATGTCTCTGTGCGGTTATGCCCGAAACGGTGGTCGTAGCCTATCACCAGTGCGCTGACATTGTATCTGCTGTGCAGAAATTCCATAAACTCGCGTGCCGTGAGTTGCGACAGTTCTTTGGTAAATGGGAGGACTATGCAGTAGTCCGCATCAAGAGAACTGATTAGGGAAGTCTTTTGTGCAGGACACGATAGCAGTTCCGGCATATAGTCTGCCTGCATCACCTGGCGCGGATGTACAGGAAAGGTGATAAGGGCACTTCTCAGACCTTTCTTTTCGGCAATACTGCGAATCTGTTCTATCAGATAACGGTGTCCGGTGTGTACTCCGTCGAAACATCCAATTGTTGCCACGCATGGTTCTATGTCGGTCTTATCGTATTCTTCTATAAACTTCATTTTTATTATTTGAAAATCAGCGAGAGGTCTTTTCCCGGTATGTAATGTACGGCATTGATACCTACCGATTGTGCTGCATCGCAGTTCAGTTTTGAGTCGTCAATAAACATCGTTTCTTCTGCATCTATACCTGCTTCGGACAGTGCTTTCAGATAAATGGCAGTGTCCGGTTTTGCAAGGTGCATCTCATGCGAAAGGAATACTTTCTTGAAGAAATCATCAATACCTAAGCCTTTGTAGCTGAACACTGCCGGTGCTACATTGTCCCAGTGTATGGCATTGGTATTGCTCAGTATATATAAGTTGTATTTCTCCTTTAGGCTGCAAAGCAGTTCAAGCTTTTCTTCCGGAATCCTGTCTATCATGGTATTCCATATTCGGTCTATTTCTGCATCCGAAATATCCTTGTTTGCTCTGCGGCGCAATTCATTGCGGGCATCATCATCAGAGATGTTTCCAAGTTCATATTCAAGGAAGAAACCTGTCTTGTGAGTACCGGTTATTTCCTTATCCTCGAAACAGATGCCCACAGCCTTGCATTCGGCGAGAAATCTGTCTAAGGTGACGTCAATTAGAACGCCACCCCAGTCGAATATTATATTTTTGATTTTTGAATCCATATTTAAAACCTTGTCAACTATTATTTAGAACTCATTCTCTTAATGCCTCTCCATATTTCGCCAATCCAGAGTACAATAGAAGTTCCGGCAATGATATATACCCAATCCATCAGCGGAAGAGCTTCTGTGCGGAATACCTTGCCACCGAAGGTAACGATTATGAACTGACCTACAAGGATTATCAGTGCCACACTGAGCATACCAAGCGCATGGCCGGCATCCTTGAAGATTGAATGATTTGTTCCGAATACGCTGGCATTGAACAGATTCCAGAACTGAAGCATCACGAACACAGTGAAGAATATTGTCAGGTTATGAACATCCATGCCAGCTGCAGAATTGTTCATATAGGCCATAAGTCCCATCAGTACGATAAGGAAGCAGATACCTGTGCCGAAGATATTCTTCTGCATAGCCTTGCTGATGATGAAGTCTGTACGCTTGCGAGGCTTTTCGTTCATAACGTCCATACTTGGAGAAATTGATGCCAGAGCCATGGCAGCGAATGTATCCATAATCAGGTTCACCCAAAGCATCTGTGTAACGGTAAGCGGAAGGGCAGAACCGAAGAATGCTCCGAGGAGGACACTAAGCAATGCAACCACATTGATGGTAAGCTGGAACACGATGAAACGCTGAATGTTCTTATAAAGCGAACGTCCCCACATCACTGCTGTAGCTATACTGTGGAATGAATCGTCGAGCAGAGTGATATCGCTGGCTTCTTTAGCCACAGAAGTACCTGTACCCATTGACAGACCAACCTGGGCGTGGTTGAGGGCAGGAGCATCGTTTGTACCGTCGCCTGTAACTGCCACTACCGCACCCTTCTGCTGTAGCAACTGTACAAGGCGCTGCTTGTCCATAGGGCGTGCACGGCTCATAACCTTGATGTCAAGCACTCTTTCGAGAGCCTCTTCGTCGCTCAATGCAGCAAAGTCTGTACCTGTTATGCGGTTGCGTTCTGTATCATTTTCGGTCCACAAACCTATCTGGCGAGCAATTTCGGTAGCTGTTCCCGGAGTATCACCGGTTACAATCTTCACACCGATACCAGCCGACTGGCATTTCTTGACAGCATCAGGCACGTCAGGACGTATAGGGTCGCTGATTGCAAATATTCCGAGGAATGTCATACCGCCTTCAGCCACAAGCTCTGCACAGTCTTCCGATTTTCCTTCAGGAATGATTCTGTATGCAAGTCCAAGGGTACGCATAGCCTTGTTCTGATATGCAAGAAGCTGTTCGTTGTATGCCTTGATTTTATCGTTGCTCAATGAACACTTCGACATTACTATTTCAGGCGCACCCTTTATGTAAAGAACACGTTTGTTCATCACAGGAGAATCAACGAGTGTGGCCATATATTTTCTCTCTGTAGAGAAAGTAAGCTGGTTTACTGTATGGGCATTTTCACGCA
>CALUPA010000067.1 GCA_944322395.1 uncultured Phocaeicola sp. | reverse complement strand
GAGCGAAGTTTGGACTTGCCCGATTTTTTTTGCAGACACAAAAAAGGCCATCCCAAAGTTTATTTGAGACAGCCTCTTTTATCATACAAAACTTATGAGGTCTTATCTTATATCATCCTCGTCCATTCTTTTAGTTAGATTTTCTATTAGTTTATTTAAATAGGAGGTACGGTCTTTACGTTCTTTCATAGCTATATAAGCATCATAGTAACCTCCTAGATCTATATTGAACATGATGCTAAGATATTATCAATCAACTCGTTTATGTTTTAAATACGATCTTATCATCTCTTTAAACCGATTTGGTAACGTAAAATGGTTTTTAATTTATCTTTTGGGGTTTTACGGGCATCTGATAAATAAATTTCACGATGAATAGAATTTATTCTCGATAAATTATGTAACGATATCAAAGAATCCATTTTTTCAAAAGATTCAGATTCTGTATCATAGCTTCCTGTGTGCAGTATTTGTACACATAATCCTTCTTCGATTGTGCTAAATCTTACTTTTTCTAATAAAGGATATGATTTTTTTATTTTCACTTGTTCAATAATCTCATGAGCATATTCATTGGAAATAAAATCAGGCTGTCTAATCATTAATGTAAACATAAGCTCATTTTTGTCAATAACATTCTTGCCAATTGAATCAGAAGTCTTTAGTGTCCATATGCCTTCTAATGGATAAACACTATAATCCAATTTGTTTTCTTTTTTCCAACGCATTTTGGCTGCATAAGATAATGAATATAAACATTGAATATAATCTTTAAAAAAATCATCATTAGGATTACCCTGTCCTGATAATTCGAAAAATTTAAACGCAGGAATAGTTGTTATTTGTGGACTGATACTAGGATGATAGTAGTTTTTTTCTTCTTTTTTCCATTCGTACTTTTCTAACATATAAATTCTATTTAATTGGTATATAAACTTTTGTAATTAACTCATCAGGTAATCCTTGATTTATATAATTAAAATATTCATCAAACATTATTCCAAACCTTAAAGTATAATTTTTATTTCGTTGTATATAGTTATGGAAATTACCTAATTTTGAATAAAATCCATTTAATGTATAAATGGCATATTTACCAGAGGGTAGATGTATAGTGCCAAAATCTTTTGTTGGATATATTTTTTCATTTATAGATGCACAAGCATAATATCGACATTGATTATTGCTTGTAATATTAGGATTATCAAAACTAATTCCAATAAAGCGGGTATTTGATGTTAGTAGATTATTGCTGTAAAGGAAATGTATTAGCTTTTCCCATGCATTTTTATACGTTTCTTCTTCCCCATATTTACCACATATTCGAATATAAACTAAGTCTAATCCTTCAAAATAGCATATTTGAGAAGATATGTCAAATTTATTATCTTCAATTATTGGTTCATTTGATTGTAATCTTAATTTATTAATATATGCTTTTGGGGATATCTTAAATTGTTTCTTAAAAGCTTTTGAAAATGATTGGGCATTATCATAACCGACCATTGTTGCTAGCTTTTGTAAATGTATTTCTTCTGTTTGCATATACATGACAGCGCGCTCCATTCGTAACCGTGTAACATACGTATATAGAGGTTCATCAAGAGCTAAAGCCATTACACGTTGTAGTTGTCGTTTAGACATATTTACTTTATCAGCTATTACATTTAATTGTAATGGCTGATGTAAATTATAATTTATATAATCAATAACTTGGTTGGTTTTTTGTTTATATATGTTTCCTGTACAATTTTTCATCGCTAACAATATAATACACAAATATATGGTATAATTATATAAATTAGATTGTCCAATCTTGCCAAATTTACATTTCAACAGCTCTTATAGCGATATCAAAGTGTTATATGGCTATCTATTGCCATTTTTATACTAATCAAACATTAGTATTAATATGTTTTATTTTAAATGTAGATTGATTGGAAAAAAGTTAAAGTGTATGTTTAAAAAAACGTAAGTTGAACAAATTGTACCATCATTTAAAATCTTACTATCCATTAGTTTTAAGTCCCAATTAGGTGTTTCAGGAAAAAGTTTTATACCATTTCCTAATAGTTTACGGACTGTATAGATTGTAATGCAATTTATTAGTTTAGTTTTTATTAAAGTCGTTATTAAGCTGCCTCCGCCAACTACTAACAAATCTGTTTTATGCTTCAATTTATAAATCTCATCTAGTAGTCCGTTTGTTAAGAATTTTACTCCACAATTTGGTGTTACATTAGTATTATGATGTGAAATCACAAAAGTTTGCTTGTCTTTGTATGGCCATCCTCCCCAATGCTCAAATATATAGTGGTAGGTATTAGCTCCCATAATTAAAACTTCCGTTGATTTTTTATTTTATTCAATTCTGTTTAAATTTGTAATCCTTTACTAATCTTTTAAGCGTATGAAAGAACTTGTTTCAAATACCCAGATTCCTTTCGAACTGACCAATGAACAGCGCAGATACTTAGGATTACTTCCTGTAAAGGATACATGGAACCTAGTCTGTATTGCTGGAAAATATTTGTATTTTGACGGAGATATTATCCGTAAGGAAATACAGAGTGATGAAGTGGGAAACTATTATGAGACGGAATTGTGTGAACATACTGCCCAGAATCGTACGCTTTTATTACCCAAGACAAAGCGAGGAAAACTGAAACCATTAACAGCCTCTGCCTTGTCTTTTCGCCCACAAGGGTGTTATTTTCGTTTTAGTCCGAGTTGTGTAATGATAGGAAACAATATCACACATACAGAGTATTATGTGGAACGCAGGACTAATTTCTGCTCATTGCACGAGTGGCTTGATAAATGGATGATAGAATCTACAGAAGAAGACTTGAAAGATATAGAGTGCTTCAGACAAGCTGAACGTCTACATGTGAAATACCGGGAAGGAGATTTTTTCACCTTTAAAGTGGGACGAAGAAGATGGGGATTCGGACGTATTGTGATGAATGTGGAAGCATATCGAAAATCAGAAATATATGCTCGTCAGAATAATTATGGGCTGAAAGAATTAATGGGAAAGCCATTGTATATAATGATTTATAGGAAGTTGGCCGATATTCCTTATGCGGATTTAAAGGAGTTGGAAGTGTGTGCTGTTTTTCATGTGCAGCCCATTATGGATAATCGTTTTTACTATGGGGAATATAAAATTATAGGGAATAAACCGGTTTCTCCTGAAGAGTGGGAGCCTGTAATAACTTACGGGAGAAGTATGATGGATAGAAGTACTGTATTCTTACAGTATGGATTGATTTACAAGGAAACAAGTGGTCGGCAATTTAATAAGTTTCTGATAGGAGAGGATGGTCGGGATAATCCCTATTGTAATACAAGTATAGGTTGGGGAATTAGCAATATTTCTGATTTAGAAAAAGAAGATAAAGAGAGTGTGGAATGCTATGTTTTTAGTCCGTTAAGTGATCCGAAGAATAGAAAGATTAAAAGGGAGATTTTTTCATTCTTCGGATTGGATGCTGATAAGACTTATGCTGAAAACTTGAAGAGAGAACAGGAAAAGGAATGATTTGTGCTCATAGAGTACGTCCATGGAGAAATAGAAGAAAACGATTGTAGCTTTTCTTTCGGAAGGGTATTTTTGTTTTCAAAAGAAAGGAAATTGTATGCAGAAGTATTCTTAACCAGTATTTCTTCTATTTGGTAGTGTAAAATAATTTGAATTGTTTGCTACAGAAAACTTAACTATATATGACTATTGCTTGATCTCGATAACTCGAAGTCTTGTCGTAATAACAGTAATTGGAGTAAATTTTCTATCTTTGCAGCCGTTTGATAATTCAATTATAACACATAAATTATATTGTAATGAATAAATTAAATGGATTGTTATATGGTGTAATTTCATCGGCATCTTTCGGACTAATTCCTCTTTTTGCAATTCCTGCCATGCAGCATGGAATGGATTTTATGAACGTTATTTCATACAGATTTCTTTTTGCCACAATAGCCTTGGCTATTCTTCTTAAAATCAGGAAAGTTTCTTTTGGTATTACAAAGTCTGATTTGCCTGTGCTTCTGCTGTTATCTTTTTTTTATCTGATATCATCAGTGTTTCTTCTGTGGGGATATAATTTCATGCCGTCAGGCGTTGCTACTACCATACATTTTATGTATCCCGTAATAACAACTGTTGTGATGATGCTTTTCTTTCATGAAAAGAACTCTCTACTTCGTACATTGGCTATTTTAATGGCTATAGGAGGTGTATATGCTTTGTCATATTCCAATTCGAGTGGTGAAACGGATATTTGGGGAGTAGTTATAGTTTTGATTTCTGCTGTTGGGTATGCTCTTTATTTAGTTGCTGTGGGACAACGCAAGAATCAAGGTCTTAAGGGTTTGAAACTTACTTTTTATGTGTTTCTTTTCAGTACTGTAATTCTGCTTACTGGGATGTTGTCTACAGGTAGTCTGAATATGGTACCTGACTATACTACGGCTGGCAATCTTCTGTTGCTTGCCATAATACCTACAATTGTTTCCAATCTGAGTCTGATTGAAGCCATAAAGTACATTGGTGCCACTAAGACATCTGTATTAGGTGCTATGGAACCTGTTACTGCTGTCATTGTTGGTCTGGCGGTGTTTGGTGAACCGTTTACTGTTACAATAGCTATTGGTATTTTGCTTATAATTATGGCTGTAACAATTATTATTCTGAAAAAATAGAAAACTGTATTAATTGATTATGAAAAAATTACTTTGTCCTCAGTGTAAAATTTCATCCATGTATGTTAAGAACCCTAATAATGAACGTCGTCTTGTCTACATTGACGAGAATCATAATGTGGTTCCAAAATATGAAAATGAGAGTCTCGATGGTTATGATTTGAGTGAAGTGTACTGTCTTGGATGTTCGTGGCATGGTTCTCCCAAAAGGTTGACTGGTAAATATTAGTGAAAATATTGCACAAATGTCGCTTTTTTGTGTAATAACTGTTGTTTTTTCTCCCTTTTCATCAAGTTTTCACTATCTTTGCAATTCAATAATTTAAATAATAATGAATTGAATATTATGGAGAAAGTTATCATTAATTCTTACGAAGAATTTGAGAAATTGGTGGGAAAACAGATTGGTGTTTCTGAATGGCTTGAGGTCCCACAGGAACGTATCAATATGTTTGCAGATGCTACTTTGGATCATCAGTGGATACATGTTGATGTGGAGAAGGCTAAAGTAGAAAGTCCATATAAGAGTACAATAGTACACGGTTATCTTACTCTGTCATTGCTTCCTTATTTGTGGAATGAGATTATTGAAGTGAATAACCTCAAGATGATGGTAAACTACGGAATGGACAAAATGAAATTCGGTCAGGCAGTGCTTGCAGGACAAAGTGTGCGTCTTGTTGCCGATTTGCAGTCGCTTGTCAATCTTCGTGGAGTAGCTAAGGCAGAAATAAAATTCTCTATAGAGATAAAGGATCAGAAAAAGAAAGCTCTTGAAGGAGTGGCTACATTCCTTTATTATTTCAATTAATAATTCATAAATTTAGGGTTAAACAGTCCTGCGCAGGACTATTTAACCCTTTCTTATTTCCTTGTGTCAGGTCTGTTACATTTGCTGGTAATTCTTTGCCAGACCTCCTTCGCTTGTTTCCTTATATAGCGATGGCAGGTCGTGACCTGTCTGTTTCATTACTTCAACTACTTTGTCGAACGAAACACGGTGGTGTCCGTCTGTGAATGCCGAGTAGATATTTGCATCAAGAGCTCTTGCTGCTGCATATGCGTTTCTTTCTATACATGGTATCTGTACCAGTCCGCATACAGGGTCGCAGGTCATTCCCAAATGATGTTCAAGTCCCATTTCTGCCGAATATTCAATTTGTGCAGGGCTGCCGCCGAATAATTGGCTTGCAGCTGCCGAAGCCATGGAACATGCTACACCTACTTCGGCCTGGCATCCTGCTTCTGCGCCGGAAATCGAAGCATTGTGTTTTACAATGTTTCCCACCAGACCGGCAGTGGCTAGTGCACGCAGTATTCTTGCATCACTGAAATCACGGCTTTCCTGCAAATGTTTAAGCACTGCCGGAACTACTCCGCACGAACCGCAAGTAGGGGCTGTTACTATTTTACCTCCCGATGCATTTTCTTCACTCACTGCTAATGCGTATGCAAATACCAGTCCGCGTGAGCGCAATGAGTCTTTGTAGCCTTTGGCACGAATATAATATGATGAGGCTTTTCTGGGCAGGTTGAGTGGTCCTGGGAGAACACCTTCTGCATCAAGGCCTCTTGCAATGGCTGCTTTCATCGTTTCCCACACTTCGGCCAGATAATCCCATATCTCAGGACCTTCGCATTGTTCTACGTATTCCCAATAGCTTTTACCTGTATGCTTGCACCATGCCAGTATTTCGCTCATGCTTCTCATGTCGTAAATATCTTTCGATACACTTCTGGCCTTTCCTTCTTCAGCCAGGGCTCCACCGCCTACACTGAATACTGTCCATTCGTCTGTAACTTGCTTGTTGGCATTCAGCGCCTTGAATGTCATACCGTTAGGATGGAAAGGAAGAAATACATGCGATTTCCAGACAATTTCTACAGGAGCATGTGGTTGCAATGTGTCCAGTATCGCTACGTCTGTCATATGACCTTTGCCTGTTGCGGCAAGGCTTCCATAAAGTATTACCTGAAATGATGAGGCTTCCGGATGTCTTTCCCGAAATATCTCGGCTGCCTTGCGAGGTCCCATTGTGTGACTGCTTGATGGACCTGTACCAATTCTATATAGCTCTTTTATTGATTTCATTTCTGTCGTTATCTTGTTTGTTTATTGTCAAATGTTTACTACTGTTATTCCGGCACCGCCGAACTGTACATGTTCGTCGTGGAAACTTGATACACCGGGAACTGTTGACAGATATTGCCTGATCAATGTGCGGAGTATCCCGGAACCTGTACCGTGGAGGATTCTTACGTTTCTTGCTCCTACAAGTATGGCATCGTCTATGAAGTATGTCACAGCCTGTATTGCTTCGTCGCCTCTCATACCTCTTACGTCTATTTCGTGCTTGAAATTAAGCTTCTTGTCGTACATGCTACTTTGTGTAGCGCTGCTTACGAAACTGGCCTTTGCCGGAGTTGTGGCAGATGGCTTTGGTGCATCCGCATGTTCCAGACGTTCTGTCTTGACGTTCGTTTTCATCAGTCCGAACATCACTACGGCGTTTTTGCCGTTTATTTCCATCACCTGACCGGTGCTGGTCTGTCCCTTTATGCGTACATAGTCGCCCGCATTGATAGGTTTCACTTTAGGGGTGACAGGTGTTGCCGTTTCGTTTGCCTTCTTTTCTTTCTTTTCCTTGCGGCGTTCCTGCTTTTCCCTCAGTTTTTCCATCTTTTGGGCTATCTTCTCTTCCATAGCAGCCTTTTCAAGTTCTTCCACTTCGCGTCTGAAGTCGGTGAGTTCCTGTCTTGCCATACGCGTACGTTCTTTCTCGGCCTGTGCCTCCTTGATGGTACGTATGGTGTTTTCTATGCGTGCATTCGATTCTTGTAGGATTTTCTCTGCCTCTTCCTTGGCTTTTTTCAGTATTTCCTTTCTGCTCTTTGCCAGTTCTTCCATTTCTTTTTCGTAGCGTGCTATGGTGTCCTCCATCTGTTTTTCACGCTTACGGATGTTCTGACGTTTTGTTTCCCAATAACGCTTGTCGCGTACGATGTCCTGCAGATATTTGTCGCTCTGTATGTACTCGCTACCTACTATTTCGGATGCATCGGCTATCACGTCTTCCGGAAGTCCTATCTTGCGTGCTATTTCTACGGCAAACGAGCTTCCCGGATTTCCTATCTGCAACTGAAACAGTGCCCTCATCTCATGACGGTCGTACAGCATGGCGCCATTTATCACTCCTTCGTTATTCTCGGCAAAGTGCTTCAGGTTTTGATAATGGGTGGTTATTACTCCGAAAGTCTTCTTGTTGTTGAAACGTTTCAGTACGGCTTCTGCTATTGCACCACCTATCTGAGGTTCTGTACCGCCACCGAATTCGTCTATCAGGATGATACTGCTGTCGTTGCAGTATTTCATCATATTCTTCATGTTCGTAAGGTGAGAAGAGTAGGTACTAAGGTCATCCTCAATACTCTGTTCGTCGCCTATGTCGATGAATATGCTGCTGAATATACCTGCATGGCTGCGTTCGTTCATCGGAACGGGTATTCCGCACTGTAGCATATATTGTAAGAGTCCCACTGTTTTCAGACATACGGATTTTCCACCAGCATTAGGTCCGGAGATTAACAGTATTCTGTCCTTGCTGTTGAGCGCGATTTCCAGCGGTACTACCTTCTTGTTATGCTTTTCCAGATTTATTCTTAATAATGGATGAATGGCATCAAACCAGTCAATCGTTCTGCTGTTTTCCATTGCAGGTTTTGTGGCCTTGATGTCTATACTGAACAGAGCTTTGGCCCTGATGAAGTCGATTTTTGCAAGAAATTCGTATGACACCATTATTGCAGGAACGTGCGGACGAATCTCTTTTGAGAATTCAGTCAGTATTCTGATGATTTCCCTTCTTTCTTCACCTTCCAGTTCTCTGATTCTGTTGTTGGCTTCCACCACTTCGGCCGGTTCTATGAAGACGGTCTTTCCAGTAGCCGATTCATCGTGAACTATACCTCTGATTTTTCGTTTCATACCCGGTGCTACAGGTATCACGAGTCGTCCGTCGCGCACAGTAGGGGTTACGTCCTTGTCCACATATCCTTCTGCCTGTGCCTGTCTGAGGATTGAGTTAAGGCTGCGTGATATGTTTCCGGCTGTAGATGCCAGCTCACGGCGGATGCTAAGCAACTCTGGTGATGCATTATCTTTTATCTTGCCGAATTTGTCGAGTATATTGTTGATTTTTGCAGTTAGCTGAGGGAAAACCATGATGTCTTCAGCCAATTTTCTCAGGTTGGGGTAGTGGCTGTTGGTGTAATTACCCTCATCGTCGGTTTCATCGTCTTTCTGAAGAAAGAGTATTATCTCTCTGATAGTTTCCAGCGAGCGTCGCAGGTCGAACAGTTCCGCTTCGTTCATGTACATTCCTTCTATCCTGATTTTCTTCAGTGAAGGGCGTACGTCGAAGAAGTTCTGGCTTGGAAATTCGTTTTCACCCTGTATAATCTGCATGAACTCTGTTACCTGGTCAAGCAATGAATTTACATTGTCGAAATCGTCGGAGAAAGTCATTTCGTCCACCTTTTCATGCCCCAAAGTACATAGGCATTTGTTCTTTATGAGTGTGCGTATTTGGTCGAATCCTATTTTCTGCTCAAAATTCAGAGGATATATCATGTCTGTATATTGTATTTTATGTTGTTCGAAATTCGTGGCAAAGGTACTACAATGCAGCTGCATTTCAAAAAAAGAAAACAATAATTTGTTTAGTCGGCAAGATTGCTTTGTACCGGAATATTATCATGACTGGGTACGAAATCAGAAATAATCCGGCATAATCTGTAAATATAAGTTATATTTATAAAAACAAAGATTGTGTTTATGTAAATGCAACTTATATTTATAATGATATAGCTTGTATTTACAGAAAATGAAAGGACGTTTTCTTTTTTACATCCCACTGATTTGGAGTTAATAAACATATATAATAATGTATATTGCAATATAAGAAGAAATTGACTAACTTTGCGCCGCGAAGAATATGGGTATTGACAAATGAAACTTAAGAAAGGTATAGAAATAGAAAAAGGTCCTGACGGATATGTCTTAGGCGGTGATGTGATGGAAGCATTGGAGTATGACATGCTTATACCTCTTAGCGATGAGGCTGTATTTCTGATTCAGAGTATAGGTCAGGAAGAATTCGATGAAGACACTTTGGCAAGTCTGCTTTGCAGTGAGTTCGGCATGGATTATACGCGTGCAATTGAAGAGGCTCTTGTGTTGATGAATCATTGGCAGGATATAGGAATAACACGTTGGTAATACTCTTTTTCGCATGAAATGGTTAGACAGAAAGATAGTGGGCAGTGCAATGACCACAGCCTTGTGGATGTATAGGCAGACATCAGGATATAGAATCCCGGTGTCTGTTTCTGTGCTATTAGGGGTTATAAGAATAGCCGCTTCCTTGTCTTTCATATGGGTTAGTAAGGAAATGATAGATATGGCTGTAAAGTCCGACGGGAGTCTGATACAATATGCCATATTGCTGATAGTTGCACTGGCAGTAGAAATGTTGTGCTCTGTAGCACAAGGATATATAAATGTCAGGGCAGAGGCTGGAATTCGTAATTTATTGCGTAGCCGTGTATTTGCCAGAGCTCTGAATGCACGATGGTGTGGAAAGGAAAGATGGCATACGGGAGATGTGGTCAACCGTCTGGAAGAAGACGTCAGAGTCATAGCCGATACATTGTGTCATCTTGTTCCGGGAGCTTTGGTTACTATGGTGCAGCTTGTAGCCGCATTTTTCTTCTTGTGGACCATGAATCCCGTATTGGCTTGGGTAATACTTTGTATCTTGCCTGTATTCCTGGTGTTTGCAGCAATAATGGCAAGACGTATCAAGAAACTTACAGCCGACATACGAAAGTCCGATTCACAGGTGCAGTCTGTTTTGCAGGAGTCACTTCAGAAACGTATAGTCATAATAGCACTCGGTAGGGTGGAATATGTAATAAACCGCCTTCTCAGTTCGCAAAATACTCTTATGGAAAAAGTGATGAAAAGAAACAGGTTCAGCTTGTCGTCTCGTGCAGCCATGATGACAGGTTTCGGAACCGGATATCTCACAGCTTTCATCTGGGGGGTACACCGCATGCAGGATGGGGTGGTCACTTTTGGTATGTTGTCGGCATTTCTTCAGCTTGTAGGCCAGATTCAGCGTCCTACAGCCGACATGAGCCGTCGTCTGCCGGCAATGATACATGCCATGGCATCAGCAGAAAGGTTGATGGAGGTATATGATGCTGAGCAGGAAGATACACCATTGCCGGATGATGTCACGTCATTCATTCCCGATGGGATAAGGCTGGAGAATGTTACATTTGGCTATCCTGACGGAAACAGAAAGATATTCCATAACTTTACATATGATTTCCATCCCGGGACATCAACAGCCATTATGGGTGAAACTGGTGCCGGGAAAAGTACAATGATGCGCTTGATGCTTGGCTTGCTGAAGCCCGAGAGCGGAAATGTCATACTTTATGCCGAGGATGGAAGCAGAGCCGATGCTTCTGCGCGGTTCAGGAGTGGAATAGTATATGTTCCGCAGGGAAACAGTCTTCTGAGCGCAACGATACGCGAGAATCTTACAGGAGGAAAGAAAAATATATCTGATGACAATATCAGAAAGGCTCTCCATATGGCTGCTGCAGAATTTGTATATGATTTGCCCGACGGACTGGAAACGAGATGCGGCGAAGGTGGAGAAGGTCTGAGCGAAGGTCAGGCACAACGCATAGCCATAGCGAGGGCATTGCTCAGCGAAGGACGCATAATGCTGCTTGATGAGTTCACATCGGCACTTGATGCCGAGACTGAACGCAGGCTTATGGACAGACTGACGGAAAACTATGCCGGCAAGACTCTTGTATTTATCACTCACCGCAAGGAGATAGCGGACAGATGTGGAAATGTGGTACATGTTAGTAGATTTTGATTTATGAAGAAACTGGTATTGCCGAACGAGATACTTATGGGAGAAGTGGAGAGACTTCTTTCGCAGGGAACTGCAGTTACTATATTGACAAAAGGTAGCAGTATGCTTCCGTTTATTGTAGGTGAGAGGGACAGTGTGGAACTCAAGCCTTATGGAAAACCGCAAGTGGGTGATATTGCTCTGGCACATCTGGATAATGGCGCGTATGTCCTTCACCGAATAATCGCTATATCGGATACAGGTGTAGTGACACTGATGGGCGATGGAAATATCCGCGGAACGGAACACTGTTATACCGGCAGGCTGTGCGGAAAAGCCGTAACCGTAATCAGACGCGGACGCAGATGTAATCCTGATTCAAACTTGTGGATGTTTGTGTGGCATATTTGGCGACGTTTGTTGCCAGTCAGACGCTATATTTTGGCTATTTACAGACGATTTTTAATAAAACTCATATAAAAAGATGAAGAAAACAAATTCATATATAGTGGGTGGACACAGGTTTTACTTGAGTATCCCCGAACAGTCCGGTTTTTGGTGTACTTTTGACAATTACAAGCCTTTTCTGGAAAGCGAAACATGTGTGGACAGTCTTTCTTCTGAAGTATTGTCCGACTGTGTGTTTTGTCTGGATGTCGATATCGAATCGGAAGGGAGGGGTTTTGTGCAAGATTCAAAACTGTTGGCTGAGTTTGATGATGACACCGCTTTTATATCAGTCCTGAAGGGTAGTAATGGCGAAAAAGTCTTTATCATATCGCTTAATCGCGAAATGAAGGACCTGGGTGGAGTTCTTGTAATAGGCAATGACTACCGTTGCTGCAAACTGTATGCAGGAGCATGTAACGGCGGAAGACACGGGCAGTTTGTACTCAACAATGCGCTTATGATGCTATATGCTTTGTTCACTGCCACCAGGAATACACTTCTTATACATGCCTCAGTTGCTGTTGCGAACGGGAAAGGATATGTATTCTTGGGAAAAAGCGGAACCGGAAAAAGTACGCACACAAGATTGTGGCTTAACAATATAAAGGGGGCATGGTTGCTTAATGATGATAATCCTGTAGTCAAGATTGAAAGCAACGGCAGTGTTATGGTGTATGGCTCGCCATGGAGTGGCAAGACACCCTGCTACCGTAATGAAAAAGCACCTTTGGGAGCAGTGATAAGGCTAAGTCAGGCTCCACATAATTCTATCAGACGATTGACAGGTGTACAGGCATATGCGGCTCTGTCGCCATCTGCTTCGTCTATGAAATGGGACAGAGTGATGGCTGACGGACTTCATAATACTTTGTCTGGTATAATTCAATCTGTAGGTATATTCCATCTTGAATGTCTTCCGGATGCTGATGCCGCATATTTGTGTTATGAGACAGTGAAATGAGAAAATATTATAATAGAGCAATATTTAAAACTATAATAGAATGAGAATAAAAAAAGGATTCGTACTGCGCGAGTTGGCAGGCGAGAGAATAATTTCAGGCGAAGGACTGGAACAGATCGATTTTAATAAAATAGTTACACTTAACAGTTCGGCTGCCTATATTTGGGAGCATATCTCAAAAAGGGAGTTCGATTTGGAAACAATGGTAGATTTGTTGCTGGACAGATACGACATCGAACGTAGTGTTGCATTGCAGGATGCGCATCGTCTGCTTAATGACTGGATATCAATCGGACTGGTGGAAGAGTGATAATAAATTAATGATTTAAACTATATGCATGTATCTCCTCTATAGGAAATGCATGCATTTTTTTGCAATATATATTAATATTTAAGTATATATTTGCGCTGGAGGTTATTTTTTCAGCATAAAAATCGTCCTCTAACGTTTATTTATGCAAAAAAGCAGTAAATTTGCCGCTGGATAGAGTTTTAATTGAAATGCAAGAAAGGGTAAATAATATTATTGAGATTTCCCATGTCTCAAAATACTTCGATGATAAGGTAGCTCTTGACGATATAAACCTTTATATACGCAAGGGCGAGTTTGTAACTATATTGGGACCTTCAGGTTGTGGTAAGACAACTTTGCTCCGTTTGTTGGCTGGTTTCCAGACAGCATCGGAGGGTGTGATAACTATCAATGGAAAGGAGATAACGCAGACTCCACCGCATAAGCGTCCCGTCAATACAGTATTCCAGAAATATGCTTTGTTTCCCCATCTTAATGTTTACGACAATATAGCATTCGGTCTGAAGCTTAAGAAGATGCCAAAGGATGAAATCATGCGTAAGGTGAAGAACGCCCTGAAAATGGTGAGTATGAGCGATTACGAATATCGTGATGTAAACTCACTTTCCGGCGGTCAGCAGCAGCGTGTGGCTATAGCCCGTGCCATTGTGAACGAGCCTGATGTACTTCTGCTTGATGAGCCGCTTGCAGCTCTTGACCTTAAGATGCGCAAGGACATGCAGATGGAACTGAAGGAAATGCATAAGCGCTTGGGTATCACGTTCGTGTATGTGACTCACGACCAGGAAGAAGCTCTTACTTTGAGCGACACCATCGTAGTGATGAGCGAGGGAAGAATTCAGCAGATAGGAACTCCAACGGATATATATAATGAGCCTGTCAATTCGTTTGTTGCTGACTTTATAGGTGAGAGTAACATCCTTAACGGAGTGATGTTACACGACCGCCTTGTAAGTTTTGCAGGTGTAGAGGCCGAATGTGTGGACGAAGGTTTTGGCGACAATGTACCTGTGGATGTGGTTATACGTCCTGAAGACCTTTACATATTCCCTGTAAACGAATCTGCGCAGTTCCGAGGTAAAGTTACGTCATGTATATTCAAAGGTGTGCACTACGAAATGGTGGTAGTTGCAAATGGATTTGAGTTTGTTGTGCAGGATTATCATCATTTCGAAGTTGGTTCGGAAGTTGGACTGTTGGTTAAGCCATACGACATACATATTATGAAGAAAGAAAGGGTATGCAATACATTCGAAGGAAAAATAATCGACGAAACTCATGTTGAGTTCCTCGGTTGTGAGTTTGAGTGTCGTAAGGAAGCCACTTCGGGCATAGATGCCGGTACTGAAGTGCTGGTGGAAGTACCTTTCGACGGAATTGTGCTTGACGACAATCAGGAGGACGGTGCGCTGACGGGAAGCATAAGCTTCATCCTTTATAAGGGCGACCATTATCATATCACGGTGGATTCCGATTGGGACGAGCCGGTATATGCCGATACAAACGATATTTGGGATAAGGGCGACAATGTGGGTATCAGCATTCCGTCTGAATATATATTCATACGCAGAAAAAATTAATAACTAACTATAAAAGGAAACGAGGTGAAACTAAGTAACATTCGTATTTTTCTTACTTCGCGTAAGAGTTGGACATTGCCGTACATCATCTTCTCGGCATTCTTTGTGGTCCTTCCGCTAATATTGATTGTGGTATTTGCGTTTACTGACGAGAGAGGGGATTTCACTTTTGCAAACTTCAGTAAGTTCATGTCTCATCCCGAGGCGGTGAACACTTTTATCTATTCCATAGGTATTGCCATAATAAATACTCTGATATGTATCCTGCTAGGTTATCCGGCAGCATATATTCTGAGCAGGCTCAAGTCAGGTTATTCACAAATCGTAGTAATGCTTTTCATACTGCCTATGTGGGTAAACATCTTGATTCGTACTCTTGCCACAGTAGCACTGTTCGATTTCTTCCGTGTACCTCTGGGCGAAGGAGCATTGATTTTCGGTATGGTGTATAATTACATTCCATTTATGATTTACCCCATCTATAATACACTGGTCAAGATGGACCGCAGTTATATCGAGGCAGCACAGGATCTTGGGGCAACCCCTTTTCAGGTGTTCACCAAAACAATTCTTCCGTTGTCCATGCCGGGAGTGGCAAGTGGTATTCTCATGGTGTTTATGCCTACCATTTCTACTTTTGCCATAGCCGAGCTGCTTACAATGAACAATATAAAGCTGTTCGGTACAACAATCCAGGAGAACATCAACAATAGTATGTGGAACTACGGTGCCGCGCTTTCGCTCATTATGCTGTTCCTTATAGGTGCTGCCACTCTTTTTGCTTCTGACGACAATCAGGAGAAGGAAGGAGGTGCGATATGGTAAACTTGATAAAGAAAGTCCTCTGCCACGGCTATCTGTGGCTGTTGCTTCTGATGCTTTATTCTCCTATCATCATAATCATGATATACTCCTTCACGGAGGCTAAAGTTCTTGGCAACTGGACCGGTTTCTCAACAAAACTATACGAAAACCTCTTTGTGCATGGCACACACCACTCTTTGGTAAATGCCCTTTGGAATACCATTACCATAGCCTTGATTACAGCTGTAATATCTACTCTGCTTGGAACGATAACTGCAATAGGTATGTTCAACCTGCGTGTACGTCAGCGTAAGGCAGTGTCATTCATAAACAATATACCTATATTGAACGGAGATATAATCATGGGTGTGTCCCTGTTCCTGCTTTTTGTCTCGTTGGGAATACATCAGGGATATGGCACTGTGCTCATGGCTCATATAGCTTTCTGTACGCCATACGTAGTGCTCAGTGTGTTGCCACGTCTCAAACAGATGAATCCTAACCTTTACGAGGCTGCGCTTGACCTGGGAGCAACTCCCGGACAGGCGTTGAGGAAAGTCATCATCCCTGAGATTCTGCCAGGAATGATAGCCGGTTTCATGCTTGCAGTAACAATTTCAATTGACGATTTTGCTGTAACTATATTTACCATAGGTAACGAGGGACTTGAAACTCTTTCTACATACATATATTCGGATGCAAGAAAGGGTGGACTTACACCGGAGCTTCGTCCGTTGTCAACTATTATATTCCTTATCGTGCTGTTTATGCTTATAATGATAAACCGCCGTGCAGGGAAGAAGAACGCAAAATAATGATACAAAGATTATGAACAGACTTTATACAATATTTCTGGCACTGCTCACGGCAATATTCCTTACCGGATGCTATAACAGTGAGGATCGCGAAAAGGTCTTGAAGATATACAATTGGGGCGATTATATCGACGAAGAAGTACTGGCGGCTTTTCCGGAGTGGTATAAGGAGCAGACAGGAGAGGAGATAAGCATTGTATATCAGACATTCGATATAAATGAGATAATGCTTACCAAGATAGAACGTGGTAAGGAAGATTTCGATGTGGTATGCCCTTCGGAATATATTATCGAGAGAATGCTGGTGAAAGACCTTCTTCTGCCTATAGATACAGCTTTCGGCAAGACACCAAACTACATCCATAATATATCTCCGTATGTGCGTGGCGAGATGGATAAGCTTGGGCTTCCGGGACGTCCGACCTCAAAATATGCAGTAGGATACATGTGGGGTACAGCAGGAATACTTTACAACAAAAAATATGTATCAACAGAAGAAGCTTCTACATGGCATTCATTATGGGACAGCAAGTTCCGAAACAAACTGCTGATGAAAGACAGCTATCGTGATGCATACGGAACGGCTGTGATATATGCCAATCGTGAAGCCTTGGCAAAGG
>CALUPA010000066.1 GCA_944322395.1 uncultured Phocaeicola sp. | reverse complement strand
TTTAAAAAAACCGCGTAATTGACTATATTTCAATAATTTCAAAGAACTAATTATCCACTTTTACGGGACAGTAGTGTCCTAAATTCTTTAATGATCACTTGTCTGTGGATATTAATTTAAAAGGTACAATCAACAATAACAGATTTGCAGATTCTGGTGCGGTAGGTGCTGCTGCTTTCTTTGACCCTACCAAACCTATTTATAATACAGACGGTGCTTATAACGGTTACTGGAACTGGGCTAGTTTGGACGCAACACAAAGTTTGGCAACAATTAACCCATTGTCATTGCTTTATGATAGAGACAATCAAGGTCAGACGAAGAGAAGCTTAGGTAATATTCAATTGAATTATAAATTTCATGGTTTTGAGGAATTAAGTGCTAACTTGAACTTAGGTTATGATATGGCAGAAACGACTGGTCATAACTTTATGAAAGCTGGTTCTGTTCAGGCCTCAATGGATACTAATTTCCCTGGCATTGGTAATGGTAATACATGGGAAAATATAAGACGTAATAATATTCTTGATTTTTATTTGAATTATCAGAAGGAAATATCTGCCATCGATAGCAATATTGATGTTATGGCAGGTTATTCATGGCAGCATTTCTATTATGCAAACCACGATATTTCCTATTCCAATTATACTGAGGATCTTGGTGTGAAAGAAGGATATGAGTATCTTACAGATGAAGGTAGATATATATTGAAAAATCATAGACAGATACCTTATGAGAATTATCTGGTTTCATTCTTTGGACGTTTGAACTATAACCTGATGGGTAAGTATCTTCTTACAGCAACATTAAGAAATGATGGTTCTTCAAGATTTAGCGAAAAAAACAGATGGGGACTTTTCCCTTCTGCTGCATTGGCATGGACTATCAGTAATGAGTCCTTTATGGAGGGTACGAAAGATTATTTGTCAAGCCTTAAACTGAGATTGGGGTATGGTGTTACAGGTCAGCAAGAAATTCCTGATTACCAATATATTACAAGTTATACATTCAGTACTAATCCGAACAGTACATATTTTGGAACTACATTATTGAAACCTAATGGATACAGTCCGGATTTGAAGTGGGAACAGACTACTACATATAACGTTGCTATAGATTACGGCTTCCTTAATAATAGAATTAATGGTAGTATAGAGTATTATCAGAAACATACTAAGGACTTGCTGAATACTGTAAGTGCTGCTGCAGGTACTAATTTCGTAAATCTTATAACAGCCAACGTTGGTAGAATGGAAAATAAGGGCGTTGAATTTAATATCAATGCTGTAGCAGTTCAAACTAAAGACTTCACATGGGATTTAGGATATAATATTACATGGAATGATAGTAAGATTACTAAATTGACAACGGGATTTAATCCTGAATATCAGGGAATCGATGCCGGTGGCAATCAGAAACACATGGTTGGAGAAATGCCTAATACATTCTATCTGTACCAGCAAGTTTATGATGAAAATGGAAGGCCAATACAGAATGCTTTTGTTGATAGAAACAATGACGGACAAATTACAGAAGCAGATAAATATTTGGTAAGCGGAAAAAGTCCAATGGCAAAAGTCTTTATGGGTTTAAGCTCTCAGTTTAGTTATAAGAATTGGGATTTGGGCTTTAACCTGAGAGCAAATCTAGGAAACTATGTGTATAATGGTGTGGCTGCTGGTAATTGTACTTCTTATAATTATGGAGGTTTGAATTTCCTCACTAATTTGTACAAAGGCTATCAGGATACAGGTTTCTCTGCTTTGAATGTTACAGCACAGGCTTCTAGTGATTTGTTTTTGGAGAATGCCTCTTTCTTGAAAATGGATAACATTACTTTAGGTTATTCTTTTGCAAATGTAACTAAAGCTAAGTTGTCTGGAAGAATAAGTGCTTCTGTACAGAATGTATTTACTATTACTAAATACAGTGGTTTGGACCCTGAATGTGGTGGATATGATTCTAATATATGGCCACGTCCACGTGTATTTACTTTAGGCTTAAATGTTAATTTTTAATGATATAATCCATGAAAGCAAATAAATATATATATACAATTATTACAGCTTTTGCATTATCTACTTCGAGTTGTATTAATGATTTAAATGTCCTTCCTTTGGACGAAACTGTGATAACCTCAGATAAAGCATATACTAATGCAGAAAGTTATACCATGGGGCTTAACAAAATATACTCAGTTTGGGCTCTTAGTGGACAGGATGGCGCCGGTAGTTCTGATATTTCAGGCCTAGATGCAGGAAATACCGCATTATTGCGTTGCTGGTGGACATTACAAGAACAATGTACCGATGAAATGAAAAATGCATGGAATGATGCTTGGTGTAATGAAATCAATACTATTACTTGGACTACGAATAAAGTAGAACCAATTGAGGGGGTATATCAGCGTTGCATGTACATCGTATCATTGGTTAATGAGTTTATGAAGAATATTCCAAATGCTCATGCTGAAATTGACAAACAAAGCTATGAAGCTCAAGCACGATTCCATAGAGCATTTGCATATTACATATTGTTGGACATGTTTGCTATCCCTCCATTTATTACTGAGCAGAATTATTCATTAGAGCCAGGACAGAAGACTAGAACAGAATTATTTGAGTGGATTGAAACTGAACTTAATGAAATACAAGAATATCTTCCTGAGGCTCGTAGTGAATATGGTCGTGTGGATAAAGGTGTAGTTTATTCTTTATTGGCACGTATGTATCTTAATGCAGAGGTTTATACAGGCCAGGAAAGATGGAATGATTGTGTAAAAGCTTGTAATCAGGTTATTAGTTATGGCTATGATCTGGCACCTGAATATAAACACTTGTTTATGGCCGACAATGGCGAAAATGAAGATACAAGAAAAGAGATAATTTTCCCTATTATATTTGATGGAAATAAAACTCAGTCTTATGGAATGACTGCACTTATTGTAGGAGCAAGAGGTGGAGAATCAGAGGAAGTACTGTTGGCATCAAGTGGAGTAAGAGAAGGATGGCAAGGATTCAGAGCAACAGGTAAACTTGTGGATTATTTTGATTTTGTTAATAATGATGAAAAGAAGGCAAGTGAAATTCTTGACAAGCGAGGTATATTTGTAGATACTGACAGATCACAGTATATAACTAGTCAAGTAAATGGTACGTTTGGAACCGAAGGTTGGATGGTATATAAATATTCAAATCTTAAAAGAGATATGCAACCACGTCCTGCACAGACTTTGTGGGTTGATACTGATTTCCCGATGTTCAGACTTGCAGATATATATCTGATGTATGCTGAGGCAACTGCACGCGGTGCCAGTGAAGGAGATATGAATAAAGCTGTGGAATATGTGAACAAATTAAGAAAAAGAGCTTTTGGAGACGAGTCAAGAAATATTGCCTCAAGTTGGTTGACAAGTGATTCATATAAGAATATCTTGGATGAAAGATGCAGAGAATTATACTGGGAAGGTGTAAGACGTACTGACCTGATAAGATTTAATTTATTTACATCAGGTTCTTATACTTGGGACTTTAAAGGAGGAGTAGCTAGTGGTGTAGGTGTTGATGAAAAGTTCAATGTATACCCTATTCCGGTTACAGATATTACTGTAAACAGTAACCTTAAACAAAATCCAGGATATTAAAATTTAAAAACTAAGTTTATGAGAATATTAAAATATTTTTCAGCTTTTTGTCTAGGACTGATTGCTTTGTCGTCTTGTGAAAATGATTTGGAAAAAACTATATATAATAAGAATGAAGTTGTAGCATCTCGCTTGGAAGGATTAAAAGAATCATATGTACTTGAGCAGACTAAAGGAAATGATAATGCTTTGTCATTAAAATGGACTAAACCTGACATGACATATCAGTCGGCTGCGGTGAATCTTCTTCAGATGGACATTAAGGATAAAAATTTTTCAAAGGCAATAACTTTGGCGTCTAGTGCTGTTGACACAACATATAGTGCAACTGTGTCTGAATTTAATGAGCAGATAATGACTCTGCTTAATAAGCATGAAATTGAGTATACAGAAGGAAATACCATCACTTTGGAATTCAGGGTAGGATCATATATTTCAACTGTTGTTGATACTGTATTCTCTGAAGTTTCGCAAACAAACGTAACTCCTTATATGGGTGAGGCTGTTTATCCTAGCATTGTAGTAGTAGGTTCCTATAGTGGATGGGGCTTTGAAACTTGCCAGTTTATATATTCAGCTAACTCGGATGAGAACTATTCCGGAATGATTTATTTCAATGGAAAAGGTAATGAAGGATGGAAATTTACTAAAGGATTAGGCTGGGGTACCGGAGAATGGGGTGCTGATGGAGATATAGAAGCTGAAGCACCAACAGCTAATCTAATAACAAGTGGTGGTGGTAATATTACAGCTTATAGTAAGAATAGTTATTGGGTTGAATTCAACTCTACTACAGGATTGCTTAAGATGAGTCAAGGATACGATTATTGGGGAATTGTAGGAGGGTTTAACGGATGGAGTGGACCAGACACTAGGATGACTTATGAACATGATCAGGATGGGGCATATCTAATAGCTACCCAAGAAATTCCTGCAGATCAATTAACATGGAAAATTAGACCAGGAGAAAAGTGGGAAAATGACAAAGGACCTGGACAGCTGGCTTATGAAGGCGATGTGGAAGACAATGGTGACGGTAATTTTAAAGTAACCCAGGGTGCAGGAACATACGAAGTAAAATGGTACTTCAATAAGGTTAATCCAAAACTTATTGTTAGAAAAATACAATAAATCATTTAATAAGGGTGTATTTACACCCTTATTAAGTTTAAATACACAATGTTTATGAAACATATTATTGCTATTTTAAATACCATTATAATCATAGGTTTATTTTTTTCGTCTTGTGAAGATGAGATGATTGATAAAAATAAGCCATCATATCCTGAGCAGGAGAATAATGATAATGGAGAAGATAATGAAAATGTAGAAATAAATGATGGATTGAACCTCATTCCAAATCAACCTAATGCTGATGAAGAACTAAAAATCATATTCAAGGCTAATACATCCTCAGACTTATATGGATATTCAGAAAAACTTTACATACACATTGGTGTTATAGAGGAAGGTGTATGGAGATATGTTCCGGCTGAATGGAATGAGAATACTGAGAAATGTGAAATGAAACCCTACAATAATGAAAAGAATGTTTGGGTGATTACATTGTCTCCTTCTATAAGAGAATGGTTTGAGTCTGGAGAAACTGCTATAACTAAAATAGGTATAGTTATAAGAAGTTCAGATGGAACTAAAAAAGGTATTGATGAGGATTCTTTTGTTGACGTTACCGACAATAAATATGAAAGTTTCAAACCTGCGGCAATTAAGGAACAAGCCATGCCTATAGGTATGATAGAGGGTATAAATACAATAGAAGGCAGCAGTAGTGTGACATTTGTTTTCTATGACAGAGATACGAATGGCAATCACAAGGATTTTGCTCACATCGTAGGTGATTTTAATAATTGGACTCTTGCAAATGACGAAACTTCACAGATGTATAGAGACAATGCCAATGGCTGCTGGTGGACAACCATAGATGGTCTCGATCCAGACAAGGAATATCGTTTCCAATACTATACAGGAACGAAAGATGGTGATGTAATCAGACTTGCTGATGCTTATTCCGAAAAGATACTTGATCCTGATAATGATAAGTATATTCCTGAGTCAACATATCCTTCGTCAGAAATGATTTATCCGGAAAAAGGTATAGGAATTGTGTCCTCATTCAAGATTAATAAGGATAAATATTCATGGAGAAATAATAATTTCAAGATAAAGGACAGAGACAATCTCCTTATATATGAATTACATCTTAGAGATTTTACCTCAACGTCTGATTTGAATGGTGTAATGAACAAACTTGACTATCTGGAAGGTCTTGGGATTAACGCTATAGAATTAATGCCTGTACAAGAGTTCGACGGTAATGACAGTTGGGGATATAACCCATGTTTTTTCTTTGCTTTGGATAAGGCATATGGAACCAAGGAGATGTATAAGAAATTCATTGACGAGTGCCACAGCAGGGAAATAGCAGTTTTATTTGATGTGGTATATAACCATGCAACCGGGGCACATCCATTTGCCAGATTGTATTGGGACAGTAAAAATAACAAGACAGCCGAAAATAATCCGTGGTTCAACGTAGATGCTCCTCATCCATACAGTGTATTCCATGATTTCAATCATGAATCAGAGTTGGTAAGAACATTTGTAAAAAGAAATCTTAAATTCCTTCTTGAAGAATATAAAATAGATGGATTCCGATTTGACCTGACTAAGGGGTTAACTCAAAGAAAATGTGATGAGAATAATGCTTCAGATTATGATGCTGGACGTATTTCTGTTTTAAAAGAATACTACGATGCAATATATGAGACCAATAAAGATGCTGTTGTAATATTGGAACATTTCTGTTGCGATCAGGAAGAAAAGGAATTGGCGGAACATGGACTTAAATTATGGAGGAATGGCAATCATGCATATTGTCAGTCCGGTATGGGATGGAAAGAAGGTAGCGATTTTGGACCTATATATACTGGAACTAATAATATGAAGTTTGGAGGTTATGTCGGTTTCATGGAAAGCCATGATGAAGAACGTACGGCATTTAAGGCAAAAGAATATGGTAACGGCGATCTGAAAACAAATCTTGCAAACAGAATGAAAAGTATGGCTACTAATACAGCATTTTTCCTTACTGTACCAGGACCAAAGATGATATGGCAGTTTGGCGAAATGGGATATGATGTATCTATTGAAGAAAACGGTCGTACCGGCCGTAAACCTTTGCATTGGGAATACCTGGATGATCAGTATAGAAAGAAACTCACAGATACTTATTCGATGATTCTTAAATTCAGGAATGCAGTACCGCAGATGTTTTCTTCAGATGCCACATTCCGATGGGAAGTCTCTGAAAGTCATTGGAATGGTTGCCGTAATATTCTAATTGAAAGTATAGATGGCAAAAAACTTTTTATAGTGGGAAACTTTACTACAGAGGAACAAATATCTTCTGTACAGATTCCTGCAGGTTGGGGTGAATATTATAATATTTTCAATGGAGAATATGTAGATAATGTATCAGGAACCAAACCAACAGTGCCACCTCATGATTTCATAATGTATTCTAATTTCTTGATTAAATAGTAAATTGTATAATTTAAAAGATTTTTTTATTGGTTAGAATGTATTAATAAGTTATAATGGGTCACAATTATTTCTGTGAAATGAATTAATTAAATGATTATTTTATTTATTTTAATGATAATATCATGATAAAACTAAAACATCTGATGACATTACCACTGATAGTAACTACTATAGGTTGTGGAGAAACTAATAAGTATAAGTCGTATGAAGACTATCCATCTTTCACCTCAGAATGGACGGAGATGGTATATACACCTCAGAAAACAGCTTTTATGTTGTGGGCACCTACAGCTGAAGTAGTAAAAGTGAATATATTCAATGAAGGTATAGACAGTCAGGCTATAAACTCTGTTGAAATGAATAGGGATGATAACGGACAGTGGACAGCCGAAGTTGATGAAGACCTGAATGGCAAGTTCTATACATTCAATGTATGTATAGATGGAAAGTGGCTTGATGACACTCCTGGAGTTATGGCTAAAGCTGTAGGTGTAAATGGAAAACGTGCAGCTATTTTGGACTTGAATAGTACAGACCCTGAGGGTTGGGAGAACGATAAACGCCCGGAACTAAAGAGTTTCAACGACATTATTCTGTACGAAATGCATCATCGTGATTTCTCGTTGGACAGCTTGTCGGGCATAGAAAACAGAGGAAAGTTTCTTGCTCTGACTGAAGAAGGAACCAAGAATATTTATGGACAAACTACTGGTATTGATCATTTGAGGGAACTTGGTATCACTCATGTTCATATTCTTCCGTCATACGATTATGCTTCCGTAGATGAAACAAAGCTTGATACTCCACAGTACAATTGGGGATATGATCCGCAGAACTATAATGTACCTGATGGTTCATACTCTACTGACCCTTATAAACCTGAAGTAAGAATACGTGAGTTCAAGCAGATGGTGCAGTCTCTTCATAAAGCTGGTATAAGAGTTATTATGGATGTGGTCTATAATCATACTTTCAATACTGACGATAGCAATTTTGAGTTGACGGTTCCTGGATATTTCTATCGTCAGAATGAAGATGGAACATTTGCAAACGGTTCTGGTTGTGGAAACGAAACTGCAAGTAATCGCGAAATGGTGCGCCGTTATATAGTTGAATCAGTCAAACATTGGGTGAATGAATATCATGTAGATGGTTTCCGTTTCGACCTTATGGGAATACATGACATTGAGACCATGAAAACTATTCGTGCTGAACTGGACAAGATTGACCCTACAATCTTTATTTATGGTGAAGGATGGGCAGCTGCGGCACCGAAGTATCCTGCTGATAAACTGGCAATGAAAGCCAATACATGGCAGATGCCGGGTATAGCGGCATTTAGCGATGAATTCCGCGACAGCTTGCGTGGCTCATGGAGTGATGACACAAAGGGAGCATTTATTACAGAAGGCAAGGGATATGAATCGGGTGTAATGTTCGGTATAGCAGCTGCACTTCCACATCCACAGTTGAAAGAAGCTTTGAAAGATTATCCGGTTTCATGGACAGCACAGCCGACACAAATGATTAGTTATATTAGCTGTCATGACGATAACTGCATAGGCGACCGTCTTCTCATTACAGCTCCAAAAGCTGATACTAAACAGCGTATGCGTCTTTTGAAATTGGCAGAGACTGCAGTGTTTACATCACAAGGAGTTCCTTTTATCTTTACAGGGGACGAACTTATGCGAAACAAGAAAGGTGTAAAAAACTCTTATAACAGCCCTGACTCAATAAATGTGATAGACTGGCGCCTGAAAAAACAGCATAACGATTCGTACGAGTATATAAAAGGACTTATAGCTCTTCGCAAGGCACATCCTGCATTCCGTATGGGTACAGCAGAGAAGGTTTATGAACATCTTGAATTTATAAATCCAGGAACAAAAGGTGTAGTGGCATTCCGCATAAAGGGACAGCCTGAAGGTGAAGAATGGAAAGATATAACCGTAATACTTAATGCAGGAACCAAAACTGCCAATGTGGAAGTTCCTGAAGGTTCATATCGTTTGGTATGTTATGATGGCAAAATCTCGCCGGAAAAAGGCTTGAGAGATGCTAAGGGTAAAACTCTTACAGCAGCACCTCAGTCGGCTACTATTGCTTATAGAAAATAAATGTATTTTGGAGATATGAATAAATTTCTGAGTAGACACATATTTGCAATAACCAGTATTTCACTGGTTATTGCTGCTTGTACGGATAGTGTTGATGTTGTCTCTCCGTTGGATTCTTTAGGTGTAGAAGTAACATCAGCGGAGAATCGTGAATATTCGTTTACCGATAAGAAATCGGGATACTGGTATGGTACTACACATCAGGATTCTGTATTCTTCTGGTCGGGATGGAATATTTCGAAAAAACGTATATTCTCTGACTATCAATTATCAGTAGACGGTAAATCATTGAATAGAAAACAAGCCTCATGTACTGTTTATCCGAATAAGGTGGTTCGCGGATGGGAGTTGGCAAAAGAGACTTTCTTTCTTGTTGACAATTACCCTGTTCTGTACATAAATCTTGATGAGGTTAAAGGTGACAGTATAGGCATATCCTTGAACCAGGACTTATTGTCAGATGGTGTAAATAGTGAGAATGGTTTGTTTTATACTCCGAAGGAAAATGTGAATAGCAGAATTTTGGTGTCGCCAGCTGTTGATTGCGGATTTGCTTTTATCGGCAACGGGATAAAAGCACCGACATCATCGGAAGGTTTCATAATTGCTTACGGAACAGAAGATGAATGTGAGACTCTGTTGAAGAAGTTCCGTAGTGAGGGAAAAGTGTGGTTGAAGGAGCGTACAGCCAGAATGAATTCTCTTATTACAGAATGTAATCCGATTGCTTCGAATCTTAAGGAACTTGACAAAGCTATTAACTGGCTTACATTGACTACAGACGAACTTGTAACTGAACAACAGGGAATGGGTATTTATGCCGGATTGCCTTGGTTCAACGAGTATTGGGGGCGCGATATGTTTATCTCAATGCCTGGTACGTGTTTGGTGAGCGGTCAGTTTGATATAGCAAAACAGATATTGTTGGATTTTGCTAAGTTCCAGGATAAGAATCCTGAGTCGCCTACATACGGACGAATCCCTAATCGTGCAAATCCTGATGGTATATTGTATAACACTACTGATGGAACACCACGTTTTGTCATACAGGCATTCGAACTGTTGGAGTATTCTGGAGATACTGCATTTGCAAGCGAAATATATCCAGCTGTAAAAATGAGCATTGATGCTTCGTGCCAGAACTTTACTGACGACAAAGGGTATCTTACTCATGCGGATGCAGATACGTGGATGGATGTGAAACGTGACGGAATACCAGGTTCACCTCGTGGAAATCGTGCAAATGACATTCAGTCTCTATGGTATGGACAACTGAAGGCTGGAAGTAAGCTTGCTGAACTGGCAGGTGATAAGGAATCAGCTGATAGATGGCTTCGATTAGCCGATAAAATAAGGAGTAATTTCGAGCATGATTATTGTTGTAAAGAAGACAATATGGTGTATGATCATCTTAATTCTGATGGAACTCCTGACAAACAATTCCGTCCAAACCAGCTTTATTGTTTTGAAATGATTGGTGACGAGGAGTTTAAGAAAAAAGTTACACGCCGTTGCTGGGAGGAACTGACTTATCCTTGGGGAGTGGCATCGTTGGCACAATGGGACAAACAGTTCCATCCTCAACATGAAAACTGGCATTACTATCATAAAGATGATGCTTACCATAACGGGACTGTATGGCTCTGGAATAACGGAATAGCCATGCAACGCATGATAGAATATGGTCAGGTTGAGGCTGCCTGGCAGTTGTTCCAGAATATGAATCATCAGGCGCTTGTAGAAGGTGCTGTAGGTAGTCTCAGCGAGAATGCCGATGCCCATCCGCGCGAAGGCAAGTCTTGGGTAAACCGTTCGGGTACATTCCTTCAGGCTTGGAGTAATGCAGAACATCTCAGGGTTTGGTATCAGTATTTCCTGGGTATACGTCCTGATATGATGAACCGTGTAATAGCAGTAGAACCAAGACTTCCTAAGGAAATAACAAGTCTTGAAACAAGTGTGAAGATTGGTAAGGGAACACTTTCATATAAGTATCGTGACGGTAAGTTTGACCTCAGATTTGATGGTGATGATGCAGAGATACGTTTTGTAGAACCCAAAGAGGTCGTTGAACCTATATTTGATGGAGTTAAGTTCTGTAGCCCTTCTCCTTTGCCGCATTATCCGTGTTTCGATGTTTATCACGATCCGGCGCTGACATATTAATTAGTATATAAGAATGTATAGCTATATATCGTTTCTGAAATGGACGGTATATAGCTTTTTTTGTATTTTAGGGACTGTTTTTGCTACTCTAAAAATAATTGAATATTATCCCATATCTGAAATATATTTGCTCAAAACTACTCATTATGTGCATATTTTGTCCTATTTCGTTTTGTAGTATAAATGCTTTCATTAAATTTGCCACCTAGAATATTACTAATACCAAAAATATTTTATCTAATGAGTTTAAAAATTGTAGTATTGGCAAAACAAGTTCCTGATACTCGTTGTGTAGGGAAAGATGCCATGAATGCAGACGGAACAATCAACCGTTCTGCTCTTCCGGCTATTTTCAATCCGGAAGATTTGAATGCCTTAGAGCAGGCTCTCAGACTTAAAGATGCTCATCCTGGTTCTACTGTAACTATGCTGACTATGGGTCCTGGACGTGCTGCTGAAATCATCCGTGAAGGTTTATATAGAGGTGCTGACAACGGATATCTGCTTACAGACCGTGCTTTTGCAGGTGCGGATACGCTGGCTACTTCTTATGCTCTTGCAACAGCTATCCGTAAGATTGGTGAGTATGACATTATAGTTGGAGGTCGTCAGGCTATCGATGGTGATACAGCACAGGTGGGTCCACAGGTGGCTGAAAAATTGGGATTGCCTCAGATTACTTACGTAGAGGAAATCCAGGAAGTAAAAGACGGACGTATCCGTGTGAAACGTCATATCGACGGTGGTGTAGAAACTGTAGAAGGTCCGTTGCCTATTGTACTTACAGTAAACGGAAGTGCTGCTCCTTGCCGTCCACGCAATGCTAAACTGGTTCAGAAATATAAACGTGCTATGGGTGCTCAGGAAAAAGCTGCCATAACAAAAGACGGAGCTGAACTTCCATACGCTTCGCTTTATGAAAGCCGTCCATATCTGAATATTACTGAATGGAGTGTGGCAGATGTAAACGGTGATACTAAACAGTGCGGTCTTTCCGGTTCTCCTACGAAAGTGAAGAAGATTGAAAACATTATCTTCCAGGCAAAGGAAAGCAAGACTATCACAGGAAGTGATGCAGATGTAGAAAACCTTATTGTTGAACTTTTGGCTAACCACACTATTGGATAAGACTATGAATAATGTATTTGTATATTGTGAGATGGAAGGCACACATGTTGCCGATGTAAGTCTCGAACTTTTGACAAAAGGTCGTAAGTTAGCCAATGAGTTGGGATGCCAGCTTGAAGCTATTTGTGCAGGCAGCGACCTTATTGATGTAGAAAAACAAGTTTTGCCGTATGGAGTTGACCGTGTTCACGTGTTCGATGCTCCGGGACTTTTCCCTTATACTTCTCTTCCTCATTCTTCTATTCTCGTAAATCTTTTCAAGCAGGAAAAACCTCAGATTTGCCTTATGGGTGCTACTGTTATCGGTCGCGACCTCGGTCCTCGTGTTTCTTCTGCATTGACAAGCGGTCTGACTGCCGACTGTACTCAGCTTGAAATCGGTAGTCACGAAGACAAGAAGAATGGTGTGACATACGAAAATCTGCTTTATCAGATTCGTCCTGCTTTTGGTGGTAACATCGTTGCTACTATCATCAATCCTGAACATCGCCCACAGATGGCTACAGTGCGCGAGGGTGTGATGAAGAAGGAAATCCTTGATGAAAACTATCAGGGTGAAGTGATTCGTCATGACGTGGCTAAGTTTGTTCCTGAAACAGACTATGTTGTGAAAGTTATCGACCGCCACGTAGAAAAAGCTAAACACAATCTGAAAGGTGCTCCTATCGTTATCGCAGGTGGTTACGGTATGGGTTCTAAGGAAGGTTTCGATATGTTGTTCGAACTTGCAAAGGAACTTCATGCTGAGGTTGGAGCAAGCCGTGCTGCTGTTGATGCTGGTTTCTGTGACCATGACCGTCAGATTGGACAGACTGGTGTGACTGTTCATCCTAAATTGTATATCGCATGTGGTATCTCCGGACAGATTCAGCACATTGCAGGTATGCAGGATGCAGGTATTATCATCTCAGTAAACAATGATGAGAATGCTCCTATCAATGCGATAGCCGACTATGTGATTAACGGAACAGTGGAAGAAGTGATTCCGAAGATGATTAAGTATTATAAGAAGAATAGTAAGTAATTTATTTAGGTAGTCATGAAATCATTGTTTTTGATTCTTTCATTGAGCTTTTTATCATTTGGAGGTCATGCTCAGGAGAAAATCTGGTTAGATAAAAAATCAAATTGGACAGACGAGGCAAATGCAAAGTATTATGCAGTTGTTTCAAAGGATAGAAAGCTTACCAAGGTGGAAACATTTACTGTTGGCGGACTTAAAAAGGAAATCTGTCATTACAGTAAATACGGAAAGAAACCAAATGAAAGAATTAAAGAGGGAGTCAGGACTGTTTTTTATGCTAATGGAAAGGATAGCTTGATAGCTAATTATAAGGAGGACAAATTGCACGGTAAGTATAGTGTATATTATCCTGACGGGAATATTTCTATTAGTACAAATTATAAAAACAGCAAGATGAATGGTAAATTCCTCCAATACTATCCTGATGGAAAACTGAAAAGGGAGGAGACCTATAAAGATTCGGAATGTACCAAAGGTAGATTGCTGTCAGAGGATGGGACTGAGATAGATCATATCCCTTATTTAGTCGAACCTTTCTTCCCGGGTGGTATGCAGCAATTGTTACAGTTGATAACAAGAGCTATAAAGTATCCCGAGGAGGCTTTGGAATATAGGATAGACGGACGTGTTCTGATTCGATTCGTTGTTGATAAGGACGGAACTATGATTGAGCCCAAAGTCTTCCGAAGCGATAGTGAAGTCCTAAGTAAAGAGGCTCTTAGAGCTTTTAGCGCTATTGCGGCAATTTATAAATGGACGCCAGGATTTATAGACGGAAAGCCTGTAAGAGTACTTTTTACGACTCCTATAACTTTCGTACTGCCTATGTAAATATTTAAAACTGTAAAAATAAAAATTATGGCAAACTTTTATACAGAACATCCGGAACTCAAGTTTCACTTGAACAATCCGTTGATGGAGCGTATCTGTCAGTTGAAAGAACGCGATTATAGAGATAAAGACGAATTCGATTATGCACCACAGGATTATTCTGATGCTATCGATTCATATGATAAAGTGCTTGAAATAACAGGCGAAATTACTGGTGAGGTGATAGCTGCCAATGCAGAAGGCGTTGATGAAGAAGGTCCTCACTGTGCAAATGGACGTGTGGAATATGCATCGGGTACAAAAGCAAATCTTGATGCTATGGTTAAGGCAGGACTTAACGGTATGACAATGCCTCGCCGTTACGGTGGTCTTAATTTCCCAATCACTCCATACACAATGTGTGCGGAAATCGTTGCACAGGCTGATGCCGGTTTTGGTAATATCTGGTCTCTTCAGGACTGTATCGAAACTCTTTATGAGTTTGGTAACGAAGATCAGCACAGCCGTTTCATCCCTCGTATCTGTGCAGGCGAAACAATGTCTATGGACTTGACTGAGCCGGATGCAGGTTCTGACCTTCAGAGTGTTATGCTTAAGGCTACATACGATGAGGCCAACAACTGCTGGCGCTTGAATGGTGTTAAGCGTTTTATCACTAATGGTGATGCGCATTTGCACCTTGTACTTGCACGTTCAGAAGAAGGTACTCACGACGGTCGTGGTCTTTCTATGTTTATCTATGACAAGAATGATGGTGGTGTAGACGTACGTCGTATTGAGAACAAACTTGGTATCCACGGTTCTCCTACATGTGAGCTTGTTTACAAGAATGCTAAGGCTGAACTTTGTGGCGAACGCAAGCTAGGTCTTATCAAGTACGTTATGGCACTTATGAACGGTGCCCGTCTGGGTATTGCCGCTCAGTCAGTAGGTTTGAGCCAGGCTGCGTACAATGAAGCTTTGGCTTATGCTAAAGACCGTAAACAGTTCGGTAAGGCTATCATTGAATTCCCTGCTGTATATGATATGTTGGCTACTATCAAGGCAAAACTTGATGCAGGTCGCGCCCTTTTGTATCAGACTGCACGCTATGTAGATATCTACAAGGCTCTTGATGATATCGCACGCGAACGCAAACTAACTCCGGAAGAACGTCAGGAACAGAAGAAATATGCTAAGTTGGCCGACAGTTTCACTCCGCTGGCCAAGGGTATGAACTCTGAATATGCCAATCAGAACGCATACGATTGTATACAGGTACACGGTGGTTCAGGTTTCATGATGGAATATGCTTGTCAGCGTATTTATCGTGATGCACGTATCACAAGCATTTACGAAGGAACTACTCAGTTGCAGACAGTTGCTGCTATCCGTTATGTAACAAACGGTGCTTACGCTGCTACTCTTCATGAGTATGAACTGATTCCTTGTGCTCCTGAATTCGAAGGCTATATGAACAGAATTAAGGATATGACTCGTAAACTTGAGGCTTGTACTAATGCTGTAAAGGAAGCCATGAATCAGGAATTGCTTGACTTTGTTGCACGTCGTCTGTACGAAATGTCTGCAGTTTGTGTAATGAGTCATCTGTTGTTGCAGGATGCTACTAAGGCTCCTGAACTGTTCGCTCAGTCACTTAATGTATATGTTAACTATGCTGAGTCTGAAGTTGAAAAGCATTTCAATTTCATCCGCAAGTTCAGTGCTGAAGAACTTCTGAATTACAGAAAATAATATCTGAATAATAAATAATGTTCGGAGGATGGGATATTGACATATCTTGTCCTCCGATTTTTTTTGTTTTTACTTCTCTGTTTATATCTTTGTGCAGGATAAAAAACGTATTTATGGCAAAAAAAGAAGAGTATAAGATAAAGAATCAGGAATTTCTGAAGGAAATATCTGCTGAGGAAGGTGTGGTGCTGCATCCTTCGGGCATACTTTATAAAGTTATCAACAGTGGAGACGGCAAAGTTTCACCAGTTGACAGAAGTATAGTTTCTGTACATTATCGTGGAACGCTTATAAACGGCAGAGAGTTTGACAATTCATGGAAACGTAACTGCCCAGAAGCACTGAGGTTGACAGATGTGATAGACGGTTGGCGTATAGCCCTGAAACTGATGCATATAGGTGACAGATGGATGGTGTATATTCCATATAATCTTGGATATGGAACACGTACGTCCGGAGCTATACCTGGGTTTTCAACTTTGGTTTTCGAGATAGAACTTTTGGGTATTGCTTGATAAACTGCGTTAAAAACATACATTTTATTATGTAAAAGTTCTTTATTTGGTGTTGAATTTTATACTATGACTGTTCTAATCATAAGTAGAGTATAAATATGAAGTGATAATTTAAATTCACACTATCGTAACTTCCTGTTATCTTGATTGTAACATAGCGTAACTAACTTTGCAGTGTCTTAAAAACAGGAGGACTAAATATGAATGAAGTTAATTATGTAATAGAATGTTTACCTAATGGTGAGTTTTATGCTTACTTGCTAGATTACAACCAGTGTTGTGCTTATGGTGAAACTGAAAATGAAGCTATAGAAAATCTTCAGGAAATATCACATGATTTCTTTAATGAAATAAGTTCTGTTTTTGCTCTTGAAGATATGGCATGAATATTCGAAATTAATATTCAATTAATAAAAAACACTCTCTTTCTTTCCTGAGGTCGTGTCTGTGTGATACAGGTATGGCCTTGTTTTTTATTAATGAGTAAGTTGTAATATATAAATTTTAAATTTGGGTAAATCACCGTCACACGTTCGTGTCACTGTCGTCACACTATTGTGTCACTATAGTTGTACTCGGGTGTTACTATAGTTACACGAACGTGTGACTCTAAAAATGTCTTATTTTTTCTTGGTAAGTTCTAAGAACCTGACCATACTTAAATCTTTTATCCTTTGAAGTTTCTATATTTATTTCCCAGGATTCATATT
>CALUPA010000065.1 GCA_944322395.1 uncultured Phocaeicola sp. | reverse complement strand
AGCTCTAGCATCTGTAGGTACGAACTTATTTGTGAATTACTCATATATGTAAAATTAATTTTGAATAGTTACTTAATTGAAAAATAAATTATCTTTGTTTGGCTTTTAATAAATGTAATATTATGATAAATACAATGAAACTAAGAATCCTCTTTCTGTCAATTCTCATAGTTTTTTCTATCCTTGTTTATGGAAACAATACTTCCCGATTCAGGACTTTAAATATGGATGATGGACTGGCACATACAGATGTCACTTGTATTACCCAGGATTGTTTCGGATTGATTTGGATTGGCACCAATGGAGGATTGCAGAGTTTTGATGGCTATAACCTGCAAAGTTATGAATATTATAAGGATAATGAAAGAATCAGGCTTTTGCATGACAGAATAACATCCCTTGAGGCTGATTCGAGTAATTTATGGGTTGGAACGGAAAGCGGGTTGTTGAAGTTCAATTACAATGTAGGTAGATACGTAGATTATGATGTTTGTCAAGAACTTGAAGTATTGCATCATTCGCATGTAAGGAATGTAAAATTGCTGCACAACAATACAATGTTTGTGTTCACTACAGATTCTTTGTATGTTGTTCGTGAAAATGATGGATACCTTCTCCCTGTAAAATTCAAGAATTATTCCAATGCAATGAAAAATGCTCATTCTGTAGTACAGGCATTCGGCTGTATATGGATATGTACTGCTGAAAGATTAACACAGCTGAAGGTCTCGGGAAATGAGGTTCTTACTGTTAATTCATTTAGTTGTAGAGACTTATCTATGCACAACGAACAGGCTTCTTCATTGTATGTTAAAGATAATTTTCTTTATATCAGGATAAATTCCGGGTGTATAAGATATTTGCTAGAAGAAAATGGAACACTGAACAGAGAAAGATATGATTATTATGACTTTAATTCATTAAATCCGTTTATTCCTAAAAACACTTCCGGTAAAGTTATTGTTGACAGTAAGAATACCATATGGTGTACTTCTAGAGTGGGATTGTTGGAAATCTCAAATACATCAGGCACGATGAAGGCTAAAGTACATTCTAGAGCATCTTTTAATGTAACATCGGTTAATTCTAATTTCCTATCTACAATTTTTATTGATAGTTTTAATAACATATGGGTTGGTACATGGGGTAGAGGTCTTAATTACAAATCTCTTTCTATGCCAATGTTTGGTACGATATCTGACAACTATGATAAAGGAGATAAGGGTATTAAGGGAGCTTTCGTAAAAGATGTAGATAGAGATTCAAAAGGAAACTTATGGATTGTTACTCAAAAACAGGGAGTTAATTTTTATAACATAAATAAAGGACTTTTATTTTGTACTGACTTTGCCGATTTGTTGGGTAAAGGTACAGTATTCAAATCCGTAAAATTAAGCAGAGACGAAAAAAAACTGTATATAGGTGTTCTTCAAGGAATAATTTCATATGATATTGAGCATAAACGTTCTAAACTATTGGTATATCCTTCTGGCAAAGCACCAATAAATGATAATATAGATGTATCTGACATCATATACGATGGGAATGGATATTTGTGGGTGGCAACCTGGAATAAAGGCGTTTATTGCTTCAAGGAGCAGGATGATAAATTAATCTTATTGGAAAAACTGAACATTACCAACTATCTTAAATCAAATTGTGTACCAAAACTGTTTTATGATGAATTCAAGAATGAGATGATGGTATGTACAAGGGCGGGAATTATCAGAATCTTGCTTGAAAAAGATGCTTTGAAATTGAGGAAAGTCATTTCTTATGCAGTGGATAGTAGTAATCCTAATTCATTATCCAATAATTTTATTGCATCAATAGACAGGCAAAATGATTCTATTTATTGGGTCGGTACACTTGGCGGAGGAGTGAACAGGGTGGTTTTCAAGGACACAGTAGACAATGCTTATTCTGCCAGCTCATTAATGATTCAAGATGGAATGATGAGCAATGACGCCGAGATTGTGCTTGTGGATATGGATGAGAATGTTTGGGTAGGAGGATATGGAATCGTGAAATACGATACACATACCGGCTTGATTTTCAGGTATGACTATCTGGATGGTTTGCAAAGTAATTACTTCAAGTATGGTTCCTCGTATAAAGGGAAAGATGGTGTGCTTTATATGGGAGGAGTTAATGGAGTAAACTACTTCTATCCGCATCATGTACAGACGAATAATGAGAAATATATATTATACTTGTCTAATCTTTATATTCATGGAAAGAAGGTAAATTCCGGTGAACCACTGAATGGAGTTGTAACATTACCAGTGGCTATAGACAAGCTGGATAAACTGGTTTTGCATCATGACCAGAATGATTTCTCTATAGAATTTTCTGCTTTAGGATATAATCTTTCGAATAGAATAGTGTACAGATACAGGCTTAAAGGATATGAGTCTGAATGGAGAGTTGTGCCTGTATCTTCAAATTCTGTGTTATATTCCAACTTGGATTATGATACATATAAATTCGAGTTAATGTACTCTACAGACAATGGGCAAACCTGGAATGATACGGTGAAGAGTTTGACTATTGAAATTTTGCCGCCTTGGTGGTTGTCGGCATGGGCCAAGATTACCTATCTGGTATTAATTGCGTCGCTGATTATATGCTTCTTTTATTTGTATGTCAAAGAGTTGAACATGAAGCATAAGATATCTCTTCATGAGATAGAGAAAAAGAAAGATGAAGAGAACCATCAGCTAAAACTACAGTTCTTTATGAACATCTCACATGAATTCAAGACACCTCTTACCATTATCTTATCATCTATAGAAAAGATGGAAAGAGACATACAGAACGCACAAATGCCTAAGGTGGTAAGTGATTCCTTGAATTCAATATCAAGGAATGCCAACAGGTTATTATCTTTGATTACCGAATTGGTAGACTTCAGAAAAAGCGATCTTAACATCTCGTCTTTGAATCTGAAGAAAGATAATATAGACAAGTGTGTGTCTATAATAGTAGATGAATTTGCACCATGGGCAAACCGTAAAAATATAGAACTGAAATTGAACGTGAATTCTCCTGTATCAATGGTTTTCGATCAGGAAAAAATATCTATGGTTATTACCAATCTTCTTTCCAATGCCATTAAATATACATCGGAAGGAGGTTCTGTGGATGTTAGCCTCATGACAGGAAAGGATTTGGAAATAAAACCTAAATATACTAATTCATATCAGGTAGGTGATACAATATGGGGAGAAGATGTATGTGTGATAAAGGTTTCTGATACGGGTGTAGGTATTTCTGCTGAAAGTATCAATAAAATATACGATAGATTCTTCCAGGTTAAGAACAATACATCTGTACATTTAGGTTCTGGTATAGGTCTTGCAATAGCAAAGAACATGGTATTGTTGCATCAGGGAAATATTATAGTGAGCAGTGAAAGGATGAAGGGTACTGAGTTTATAGTAACAATACCTATGAATAATAGCATGGACAATCTGCCGGAAACCACTTCTGATTTCGATGTGAATGAATTCCTTAATGCAGCCCATATAGAGTATAATTACATGTATGACGATGTTGTTGAGGAAAGCAATGTAGAAATAGATGAAAATAAGCAAACACTTCTCATAGTAGAGGATAATGTTGAGCTCGTTTCTTTGCTTAAGGCTCACTTTGCCGGCAGTTTTAATGTAATTACAGCACCCGATGGCGAGGTGGGATTGAAATACTGTAATGAGTATTATCCGGATCTTATCATAAGTGATGTTATGATGCCTAAGATGGATGGTATAGAGATGTGCAAGGCAATACGTAATAACCTTTCCATAGCCTATACTCCTATAATAATGCTAACGGCAAAGAGTACTGTTGAAAACCAGATTGAAGGATATGAGTCTGGAGCAGACTTATATCTACCGAAACCGTTTTCTATGAGAATACTGGAAATAAACGTACGTCGTCTGCTTGAAATAAAGGCAAAGATGATTAGGAATGAAGATGAAAATCAGCATGAAGACGAAAAGGAACAGGTGGCAGAGGAAGTTGTAACAAGAAAAACTATTAAGGAAGGAAAAGAGAAAGAATTTATTGACAGATTGAATAATTTCCTGAATGCAAACCTGTCCAATCCGGATTTGTCCGTAGATATGATGTGTAGGGAACTTGGTATTGGACGTACACGTCTTTATTCTACCGTCAAAGAAATATCGGGAGAGTCCTTAGGGGATTTCATTCGTGATATGAGATTGAATAAAGCGGCTTATCTGTTGAAACATACAGATATGAATGTGACGGAAATTATATACGAAACAGGTTTTGGAAGTAATTCACACTTCAGTAAGGTCTTCAAAAGTAAGTTTGGGGTCACACCTTCGGATTTTGCAAAACAATGATATAAAACGCTTTGACGTTTTGGGTAAAACGAGCTGTCGTTTTGACCAAAACGTCAAAGCGTTTTTATGTAAAATGTTTTTGGGGCACGAATTGTCAGAAAAAATGGTTAAATTTGTTCGTTTTTAATTTCAAGTATATTATTATGCACGTATTTTATACACCGGACATACTTATTGATTCTGAACTGCCGGCAGAAGAAGCAGGACATTGTGTAAGGGTTCTACGACTGAATATCGGAGATGAAATTCTATTGACAGATGGTAAAGGGTACTTTTATAAAGCTGCCATAAGCGCTGCTTCTGGTAAAAGATGCCAGGTCAAGATTATGGAGAAAACTTTTCAGGAACCTCTGTGGAAGGGGCATTTACATATTGCCTTGGCACCCACCAAGATGATGGATCGTATAGAATGGTTTGCCGAAAAAGCAACAGAAATTGGTCTGGATGAGATTACTTTTCTCAATTGCCGCTATTCAGAACGTAAGGTTATAAAGACTGAGAGAATTGAAAAAATTGTAGTTTCAGCAGTGAAACAGTCATTGAAAGCTCGCAAACCGGTAATTAATGAGATGACAGATTTCGAGAAATTCATGAAGATGGATTTCAAGGGAGACAAATTTATTGCACATTGCAATGAAGGTGAGAAAACTCTGTTGAAGGATGCAATTGTGCCAGGTAATGATGCTTTGATTCTGATAGGTCCGGAGGGGGATTTCAGCAAGGAGGAAGTAGAAATGGCAATAAAGAGAGGATTCAAGCCTATAAGTCTTGGCAAGTCACGACTTCGCACTGAAACTGCTGCACTTGTGGCAGTACATACCATGAATCTGCTGAATGCCGAGTGAAATTCATAATACAAAAAACAAACATCAAACTACTGAAAATGAAACTGAAATATTTAAGTGTTCCGGTATTGGCTCTGCTTATGGCTGCATGCGGCAGCGCACCGGACTACAGGAATGCCATACCTGCAAAATCGGCAGCACTGGTTGCCATTGATGTAAATTCTATGGCAGAGAAGAGTGGACTGAGTGGTGACAATATTGATAAAGGACTTCTTGCAAGATTTAAGAATATGGTGAATAGTGGTCTTGCCGGTTCTGAAGCTCTGGTGGATAGGATATTTGAGGATGCTGACGAGAGTGGATTGGGACTTAAAGAGAAAATTTATCTTTTTATGGGCGAACAGGCCAAAATGGGTGGATTGCTTGTAAAAGTTACTGACCGTGATAAACTTGAGGAACTTCTGGAAGCTCTTAAGAAACAGCAGATCTGTACTCAGCCAAAAGAAGCAGATGGGTGTGAATGGACTGTTATAGGTAACTGGTTATTGGCCTATAATGATGGAGCTATGGTTCTGGTATCCGACAATAAGGGTTCCGACCCAAAATCATTGGTCAGACAAGCTTCCATGTGGTTGCGGCAGAAAGATGGTGAAGGCTTTTCTGCATCCGACGATTTTAAGCAGATGGAACAAAAGGAGGGTGACATAGTATTATGGAGCTCGCTTGAAGTTCTTCCGCATGAGGCTGTATATCCACTCACAATGGGAGTTTCTGCAGAATTACGTCTAAAGGATGTAAAGGCTGTTTCTACTGTAGATTTTATGACAGGAAAAACAGTGATGGATGTAGAAATGTTGGTGGATGATAATGTTATGAAAGGTATTCTTGACAAGAAACAGCAGGTGACAGCGGATGTGAAGGGCAATTACCTGGATGTGTTTCCACAGAATACTCCATTTTGGGCTACCGCTAATATAAAAGGTGGTGAATTTTATGATTTCATATGCGAAAATCCTTCTGTAAGGAGATATTTTGAGAAGTCTATGATACCTTTGGATTTCCGTCCCGTTTTCAATGCAATCAATGGTGATGTAGCTTTATCTATGTCAGGACCGGATGGGAAGGAATTTATAGCATTTGCAGATGTGACAACTGATGAATTTCTTAAGTCGTTCGAAACACTGAAATCGATGGCAGCTCTTTCCGGAGGTCAGGTAGTATTACGTAATTATGGTGACAATGGATATGAATTCAAGACGGTCGATGGTAGTCTGGTCGGACTTACTCCAGGATATCTGGCTTTATGGATAGGAGTAAAGGATGGTAGATTATATGTCACAAACAAGGAGTCGCTTGTAGACAGACGTGTGCTTGGGCTTTCTTTGAGAAACCGTGACTGGGGTAAAAGGGTAGAAGGACAGAGATTTTTTATGGTTTCGGATTTAACTTCGCTCGACCGTCTGTTTGAATTAAAGAAACTGAAAGGAACAATGTCTTCTGTTCTGGCTTTCTTCGGTGGACTGGATTATCTTACTGCAGAAAGCGCCGATGGCGAAAATGTGCATATCGAAATAGTTATGAAAGACAGGGGACGTAACCCCTTGTCGGCATTATTGGATAATTAAATGTATATAGTAAGGTGGAAAGAATAGAATTGGATAATGTGCTTCCTGCTGTGTTTTCCGGAAGAAATAATATTGTTTCTGATTTATGGCTCAGAAAACTGTGTTTCGAGAAAGGAAAATCTTATCTGATAGAAGCTGCTTCTGGAACTGGCAAATCATCGCTTTGCAGTTTCATATATGGCTACAGAAAGGATTATGATGGAGTTATCTGTTTTGACTGTAGTGATATCAAAAACTTTTCTGGAAGTGTTTGGACAATGATAAGGCAGAGGAATCTTGGAATGATGTTTCAGGAACTACGTCTTTTCCCGGAACTGACAGCTGGAGAGAATGTAATTCTGAAAAATAATCTGACACATTTCAGAGATGAAGGACAGATAAGGAAGTGGTTTGCCATGTTGGGAATAGATGATAAATGGACGGAACCTGTAGGACGAATGTCGTTCGGGCAACAACAGAGAGTTGCGTTCATAAGAATGTTGTGTCAACCGTCCGATTTCCTGTTTATGGACGAGCCTGTGAGTCATTTGGATGATGCTAACGGAAAAGTGATGGCAAAAATACTTTATGATGAAATTCGTGAAAGGGGAGTTGGTGTTATAGTCACTTCCATTGGGCGCCGTCTTGAAATGAATTATGATGCTGAAATAAAACTTTAAAAAGAACTGAAGGGTAAAATAATATGCTTTGGAAATTATTAAAGCAGCATATAAGTGTTGCACAGCTCACAGGTTTTTTTATTGCTAATCTGTGTGGAATGGTAATTGTGATGCTGGGAGTACAGTTTTATAACGATGTATTGCCGGTATTTACGCAGGAAGACAGTTTTATAAAGAAGGATTATATAGTAGTGACAAAGAAGGTAAGTACTTTGGGAAGTATTGCCGGCAAAAGCGGTACTTTCTCATCGTATGAGCTTGATGATTTGAAAGCACAGCCTTTTACTGTAGAAGTGGGTGCTTTCCAGCCTGCACAGTTCAAGGTATCGGCAGGTATATCTTTCGGAGGTATGGATATGTCTACTGCTATGTTTCTTGAGTCTGTTCCAGACAATTTTGTAGATGTAAAAGCTGATGCATGGGAATACTTGGAAGGGCAGAAGGAGATACCCATAATAATACCACGTAATTATCTTAATCTATATAACTTTGGATTTGCAAGGAGCAGAAATCTTCCACAACTGTCGGAAGGTATGATTGGACTGGTGTCGTTGAATCTTTATATATCAGGCAACGGCATGAGAGAGATGAAAAAAGGGCGTATAGTAGGATTTTCGAACAGACTGAACACTATACTTGTACCAGAAGCATTCATGATGGCAGCAAATGCTACATATGGTGGAAACAAGTCTTGGGAACCGTCGCGACTGATAATAGAAGTGGACAATCCTGCCGATGAAAGAATAGCCGGATATTTCAATGACAACGGTTACGAGACAGAGGACAATAAACTTGATGCAGGAAGGATAACGTGGTTTCTGAAACTGGCTGTTGGAGTGGTGATGACTGTTGGACTGGTAATAAGTTTACTTTCGTTTTACATATTATTATTAAGTATATATCTTCTTTTGCAAAAGAATACGGATAAACTGGAGAATCTTATTCTTTTGGGTTATAGTGTGTCTCGTGTGGCAATGCCATATCAGGTGCTGACTGTAGTGATGAATTTTTCAGTTTTTATCTTGTCGGTTATTATTATGTTCATTGTGAGGGATGTATATACTGATGCACTTTCTGACATTATAACAGGTTATGATGACGGCAATATAGCGCAATCGTTAGTTTGTGGTGTAATTTTGTTCGTCTTGGTGTCTGTTTATAATATTATTGCCATTAGTAGAAAAATAAAATCTATAATATAAAGATGTGTTCAAGTTTAAAAAATCTTTATTCTCTGTGATAATATGTAAATGGCATTGGGAAATATTTCTCTTATTATGTCCTATAACATTGTTTAAGGACTAAAAAATGTTACTTTTTGGTACATTGTTACGGGATAAAACATTAAATTTGTGGTAATCAATTAAGATAATAATTTAACAGATTAGTTTATGTCAAAAATCGTTGGACATATTTCGCAAGTTATCGGTCCTGTAGTGGATGTCCACTTCAATCTTGAGGGATTGGATGCCGAAGTAGCACTGCCGAAGATACACGATGCAATGACTGTGGTCCGTAAGGACGGTCGTACATTGATTATCGAAGTGCAGCAGCACATTGGTGAGGATACTGTGCGCACAGTAGCTATGGATAGTACAGACGGACTAAAACGCGGAATGGAAGTTGTGCCTACCGGACAGCCTATAACCATGCCGGTGGGAGCACAGATCAGAGGACGTGTGATGAATGTTGTGGGAGAAACCATTGATGGAATGTCCGAACTGGACAAGACGGACGGTTTCCCTATACACCGCGAACCTCCACGTTTTGAAGATTTGGCAACAACTCAGGAAGTTTTGTTTACAGGTATTAAGGTTATTGACCTTTTGGAACCATATCTGAAAGGTGGTAAAATCGGATTGTTTGGTGGTGCCGGTGTGGGTAAAACCGTGCTTATCAAAGAGTTGATTAACAATATTGCAAAGAAACACAATGGTTTCTCAGTCTTTGCCGGTGTGGGTGAACGTACCCGCGAAGGTAATGACCTGCTTAGAGAAATGATTGAATCTGGCGTTATCCGCTATGGTGAGGAGTTTCAGAAAGGCATGGAAGAAGGTAATTGGGACTTATCGAAAGTAGATTATAACGAAGTGGAAAAATCGCAGGTCGCAATGGTATTCGGACAGATGAACGAGCCTCCAGGTGCACGTCAGTCTGTTGCGCTCTCTGGTTTGACTCTTGCAGAATCATTCCGTGACCGCAAGACAGAAGAAAATAGTCCTAAAGATATATTATTCTTTATTGATAACATATTCCGTTTCACTCAGGCTGGTTCTGAGGTTTCTGCGCTTCTTGGACGTATGCCATCAGCAGTAGGTTATCAGCCTACTTTGGCAACAGAAATGGGTAAGATGCAGGAACGTATCACTTCGACAAAGAATGGTTCAATCACATCAGTTCAGGCTGTTTATGTGCCTGCCGATGACTTGACAGACCCTGCTCCGGCTACTACATTTACTCACCTTGATGCTACTACAGTGTTGAGCCGTAAAATTGCCGAACTTGGTATCTATCCTGCTGTTGACCCGCTTGATTCAACATCTCGTATCCTTGATCCGCTTATCGTAGGTAAGGAACATTATGAAACAGCACAGAGGGTTAAACAGATTCTTCAGCGTAACAAGGAATTGCAGGATATTATCTCTATTCTTGGTATGGATGAACTTTCGGATGAAGACCGTCTGACCGTGAACCGTGCGCGTAGAGTACAGAGATTCCTTTCACAGCCGTTTGCCGTGGCTGAACAGTTTACAGGTGTTCCGGGGGCTATGGTTTCTATAGAAGATACAATCAAGGGATTTAAGATGATTCTTGATGGTGAAGTAGACTATTTGCCTGAACAGGCATTCCTCAACGTAGGTACCATTGAAGATGCCATAGAGAAGGGAAAGAAACTGCTTGAGGCTGCAAAAGCGTAACGCCTATGGACAGGAAGAATTTGCATTTGGTGATAATATCACCGGAGCGTACTCTTTTTGATGGTCCTGTCAACTGGGTGGAATTACCTGGCGAATTGGGTAAATTTCAGGTGCTTGTAAATCATGCTCCTATAATATCTTCACTGAAAGAAGGTGAAGTGATTTACCAGTGTGGCGAGGCACAATATAGAGTACAAAGGGATACGCAAAGATTGAAAATTACAGGAGGATTCGTTGAGGTTAAAGATAATTTGGTCTCAGTGTGCGTAGAATTATAAACCGAAAAATCTGAAAAACATGTTTTTGCTTAAGGCAAAGAGGAAATTTATAAAGAAAATGACAATATTAACCTTGATATTGTCTATGATAATAGGTTTGGTGTATCATCTGTTTATACCTGACAGGTATTTCCCTTGGTTTCCGGCCATACCGGTTTTCTTTTATCTCTTCGGCCTGTTCTACATCAACATGTTTTCTCTGGCTTATCGGTTGGGAGAAGATAAAATGATTCCACTGTTTTTGGTTTGCAAGGGTACAAAGTTTTTGGTTAGCATTCTGATAGTGGCAATTTATTGCTTTGCTGTGCGGCATGAAATTTTTGCATTCATTGCTACCTTTCTGGTGTTTTATATATCTTTTCTTGTGTTCGAAACTGTATATTTCACAAATATCGAGCTGAGGCTTAAAAAGAAGAAAAAACTAAAACAGAAACAATGAAAAAAGTACGTTACATATGGACTTTGGTGTTACTGATGGTTTTTACATCAGGATTTGCATCTGCCGGGACTTCGCATGAAGAAGGCGAGGTAGATGTCAATGAACTGGTGTTCGGACATATCAACGATGCCTATTCCTGGCATATTGTCAGCATAGGAGATACTCACGTCACAATACCACTTCCGGTTATAGTGAAAAGCAGTACCGGATGGCATGTGTTTTCTTCTGAAAAACTGAACGAAGGCGAGTATGAAGGACTTTATATAGCCGAAGGTGGAGCTTACGATGGAAAAATAGTTGAACGTAATGCTGCTGGTGAAGAGGTTCGTCCTTTGGATATATCAATTACAAAGAATGTTCTGGCACTTATCATCAATAGTGCCATACTGGTGTGGATAATCTTGGGATGCGCCAGATGGTATAAAAAACATCCGGTGGAGAACGGTGCGCCAAAGGGTGGAGTAGGTATGATAGAATCTTTGGTTCTGATGGTGTATAATGATGTGATTAAGGCTTGTATAGGTCCTGACTATCAGAAATATGCACCTTATCTGCTTACCGCATTCTTCTTTGTATTGGTCAATAATCTGATGGGACTTATTCCTTTTTTCCCTGGAGGAGCAAATGTTACCGGTAATATAGCCATAACACTTGTGTTGGCTTTGTTTACATTCTTTTTTACAAATGCTTTTGCTACAAAGGAATATTGGAAAGAGGTATTCTGGCCAGAGGTGCCAGTGTGGCTCAAGGCTCCGATTCCTATGATGCCGGTTATTGAATTTTTCGGTTTGTTTACCAAACCGTTTGCTTTGATGATACGTCTTTTTGCCAATATAATGGCGGGACATGCGGCTATACTCAGCTTGTTGGCTATTATTTTCATAACAGTCAAAATAGGACCGCTTATAAATGGTACAATGACATTTGTATCTGTGGCATTTGGAATATTCATGACTGCTCTTGAAGTCCTTGTGGCATTTATTCAGGCATACGTATTTACTATGCTGTCTGCTGTGTTCATCGGACTCTCACGTGTAAAGGAGAAAGAAGAAAAGGAGTGAACCGGCAAATTATTTAACTCATAAACTTTAAAACTCATAAACTTAAAAATTTATAATTATGTTACTTTCAATTTTATTACAGGCTGCTGCTAGTGCAGGTTTAGGTAAATTTGGTGCTGCTCTTGGTGCAGCTATTGCAGTAATTGGTGCAGGTATTGGTATTGGTAAGATTGGTAGCTCGGCAATGGAAGCTATTGCTCGTCAGCCTGAGGCTTCTGGAGATATTCGTATGAATATGATTATCGTTGCAGCCTTGGTAGAAGGTGTGGCTCTTATTGCAATTATAGTTTGTCTTTTGACTTTGTTCCTATAATTATCTGCATATGGGATTGTTGACTCCGGATCCGGGGTTACTGTTCTGGATGGTAGTGGTATTCGGAATTGTCTTTTTCCTATTGGCTAAATTCGGATTCCCTGTTATCATCAAGATGGTGGACGACCGGAAGACGTATATCGACAACTCGCTGAAAGCAGCACGCGAAGCCAATGCACAACTGGCTAACGTGAAGGCCGAAGGCGAGAAAATCCTGACTCAGGCCCGTGAAGAACAGGCTCGTATTCTGAAATCTGCAACTGAAACACGTGATAAAATTATACGTGATGCTCAGGATAAAGCTCGTTTGGAAGGAGAACGTCTGATGGAGGAAATGAAAAAGCAGATTGAAACTGAAAAAGAAAGTGCAATCCGCGATATCCGACGTCAGGTGGCTTTGATTTCGGTAGGTGTAGCTGAAAAAGTGATACGTACAAAACTGGCCGACGGTAAGGAACAGACTGAACTAATCAGTCGATTGGTGGACGAGATGGTTGAATCTTCTAAATAACCGGTTATGAATATAGGAGTAGTTTCAAAGCGTTATGCCAAGGCTTTATTGGACTTTGCAATGGCTAGAGGCAATGAAGAAAAAATATATAAAGAGGTTGAAACGCTGGCCGGACATTTTGCTAATGTTCCTGATTTGAAAAGATCAATAGAAAATCCTGTGGTAACAAGAAAGGCCAAACTGGATTTACTGGTTGAAGCATCAGGAGGAAAAGATGTCAGTGAAGAAATGAAACGTTTCCTTCAGCTCGTGATTGACGGAAAAAGAGAGAAATTCTTGCATTTCATGACATGGTCATTCATAGACCAGTACCGGGAGAGGAAGCATATTTTGATGGGTAAACTGACTACGGCTGTAGATGCTCCTGAACTTGTTAAACATTTGGAGAAACTTGGCTCACTTAAAACGGATTCTACTGTGGTAATCAAGTCCAATATAGATCCTTCTATTATTGGAGGGTATATTATGGAAATTGATGGTTACCGTTTGGATGCCAGTGTTGCCAACCAGCTTAGAAACATAAGGCGTCAGTTTATTGATAAGAACAGAAGAATAGTATAATTATTTGAATTGATTAATAATGGCAGATAATACTATAAAACCCAGCGAAGTCTCGGAAGTATTGCTCCAGCAGCTTGAAGGTATCGACACATCACTTAAATTTGATGAAGTGGGTACTGTGTTGCAGGTGAGCGACGGTGTGGCTCGTATATATGGTTTGCGTAATGCAGAAGCCAACGAGTTGCTTAAATTCGAGAACGGAGTTATGGGTACCGTAATGAATCTGGAAGAGGACAATGTGGGTGCCGTCCTGCTTGGTCCTACTGACCAGATTAAGGAGGGAATGATAGTAAAACGTACCAAACATATCGCTTCAATCAATGTAGGTGAGGGTATGTTGGGACGTGTAATCGACCCTCTGGGTGTTCCATTGGATGGACGCGGCGACATCTTAGGTGAGACATTCGAGATGCCGCTTGAACGTAAGGCACCGGGAGTTATATTCCGTCAGCCTGTAACAGAACCGTTGCAGACAGGTTTGAAGGCTATCGATGCCATGATTCCTATAGGACGTGGACAGCGTGAGTTGATTATCGGTGACCGTCAGACTGGTAAAACTGCAATTGCTATTGATACAATTATCAATCAGCGTTCTAATTATGAAGCAGGAAATCCGGTTTACTGTATTTATGTAGCAATAGGTCAGAAAGGTTCTACTGTGGCTAGTATTGTTAATGCACTTCGTGAACGTGGTGCAATGGACTATACAGTAGTAGTAGCCGCTACAGCTTCCGATCCTGCTGCTATGCAGTATTTCGCCCCGTTTGCCGGTGCTGCTATTGGTGAATATTTCCGTGATACCGGTCGTCATGCGCTAGTAGTATACGATGACCTGTCAAAACAGGCGGTGGCATATCGTGAAGTATCGCTTATCCTTCGCCGTCCGTCTGGACGTGAGGCATATCCGGGTGATATCTTCTATTTGCATTCACGTCTGCTTGAACGTGCAGCAAAGATAATCAGTCAGCAGGAAGTGGCAGAACAGATGAACGACCTACCTGAAAGCCTGAAGGGAAAGGTTAAAGCCGGTGGTTCACTGACAGCTTTGCCTATCATCGAAACACAGGCAGGCGACGTTTCAGCATATATTCCTACAAACGTTATTTCAATTACCGACGGTCAGATATTCCTTGAGACAGACCTTTTCAATCAAGGTTTCCGTCCTGCTATCAACGTAGGTATTTCTGTATCACGTGTGGGTGGTAGTGCTCAGATAAAGAGTATGAAGAAAGTGGCAGGTACCCTGAAGATTGACCAGGCGCAGTATCGCGAACTTGAGGCATTCTCTAAGTTCAGCAGTGATATGGACCCGGTAACGGCTATGGCCATTGACCGTGGACGTAAGAATAATCAGTTGCTCATCCAGCCACAGTATTCACCTATGCCTGTAGGCGAACAGATAGCAATTCTTTATTGTGGCACTCACGGCTTGATGCGCGAAGTTCCAATCGGAAAGATACGTAATTTCCAGGATACATTCCTTTCTACACTCCGTGTAAACCATAAGGAAGATGTTATTGATGTTCTCACAAGCGGACAGATAAATGATACTGTGACAGCTATTATCGAGATAGTAGCAGCAGAAACAGCAGTTCAATATAAAGAATAAGCATTATGGCATCGCTGAAAGAAGTAAAAAGTAGAATAAACTCTATAAACGGTACGCTGAAGATTACTTCGGCCATGAAGATGGTGGCGTCGGCAAAGTTGCACAAGGCTCAGGAGGCTATTGAAAACATGCTTCCATACGAGCAAAAACTGCATGGGATTTTGAGAAACTTCCTGGCTTCCGGCGTTTCTGTTCAGACTCCTTTTTCTTTGGTTAAACAGGAGAAAAAGGTGGCTATAGTAGCTTTTGCTTCGAACAGCAGTCTTTGTGGCGGATATAATGCAAATGTCATAAGGCATCTTACAGCTTTGATAGAGGACTATTCTGCCAAAGTGGGAAAGGAAAATATATTGATTTACCCTGTAGGAAAAAAAATAGCTGAGGCTGTGAAGAAGTTGGGAATGGAGGTGGCTGGTGACTTTCAGCATATGAGTGGAAAACCTAATTATCAGGATGCTTCTGATTTGGCTTCAGAACTGATGTCAAAGTTCTTGAAAGGTGAGCTACAGAAAGTTGATTTGCTGTATAATCATTTCAAATCAACATCCTCGCAGATTCTAACTCATGAAACATATCTTCCGGTTGACGTGAATGGTCAGGTAGGTGGTACTGAAAATCCTGAGGAAAAGGAGCATGCATCTGATTATATTATTGAACCTTCGTCTGAAGTGATAATGAATTCTCTTGTTCCTAAAGTGCTTAGAATGAAAATATACACTGTACTGCTTGATTCGGCAGCATCTGAACATGCTGCTAGAACAATGGCAATGCAGATAGCTACCGACAACGCCAATGACCTTATTCAGGAGTTAACTTTGGTATACAATAAGAGCCGTCAGCAGGCAATTACCAACGAACTTCTTGATATCGTGGGCGGTACAATGGCTTAGGTATATCTATATTCTTTATATAAAAAGGCATTATGATGTGGTATTTTGGATATCATATCATAGTGCCTTTCTTATATCCCTATCTTTTATAGGGAAATTCCTCTTAAACTATAGGAATTTACTTTATAAAGAGTTGGCTGAAGTATGTACTTTTGTAAAACAGAAGTTAAGAAGAACAGGAGGTAGATATGAAACGATTGTATAGGATTATAACGTTTCCAATGTTAATTTTTGTCTTTACAGTTTTATTTTCATCGTGTGAATATGTAGGGATAGGAATTGAGATAGGAAACGGTACTAATAATTATCGCGAGTCTACTTATTATTTATGTAGTAGAGCATGGGTAGAGGAGTGGACTGATAATAATGGTGATTACCATTATCAGGAACTTCGTTTTTATGATAACAATTCAGGAGAAGATTATGTACTGACTATAGACAGACATGGCTTTCGACAAGAATTTTCTTATACATTTATTTGGGATTGGTATGATGCAAATTATACAAGCTTACGTCTTAAGTACGGTGCAAATGATTATTCATATATGAATAATATTTTTATGGGAAATAATCGTTTGGAATGTCTTCTTGATGGTTATCCTGCTTATTTCTATGGAAATTAATAAAAGTAATGAACAAAAATGATTTAGCTTTGTTATATATTAAAAGAAGATAGAGAACTCATAGCATTTAAGATAATTAATTTTTTAGTTTATTCGTGTAACTGTACCTCATTTTTTTTGGAATAATGCAGGTACAGTTTTTTATTTATTCGGATATAAATAATTGTTTACGTTTTAACAGCTATTCTTAAAAATATAGTTTCTATTTATGTAATAATATCTTAGAACTTTGAGTTTAGGTTTGTGTATTAAAATTGATATTATACAGAGTGAGGCTATATCAATATTCATTTTGATATAGCCTCACTCTGTATAATGTATTTAGATATTATTCCTCAATAGCAGCCTGCGCCACTTTCAGATAGAATTGAAAATCAGAATCTTATGCAACTTTAGCAAGTGATTTGTAAGTTTATGATTATCATTCCTGGCAATAGTACATAAAAAGTAGTCTTATTCCTCTATCGCAGCTTGAGCCTCTTTAATTCATATCTGAATATCAGTAGCTTCCCTTTGTTTTGTAAGTAGTTTGTAAGTTTCAGGACTCTTCCTTTTTATGGATTACTTGAAAAAGGTAAGCTGCAAAATGGTTTTAATCATTGAGTTATCTGTATGGGTACTACAGATGAAATAATTAATGTCTTATTCCTTTCTCCTTTCTTTTAATAGTTCAATAATTATATCCTTATCCTTCAGGTTTGAATCAAGTCGTAAAATCTGTGAGTTCAGACTCTCTATCTGCTCCTTCAGAAGCTTGATTGTTTCCCTCAGGTTCTCTGTTTCTTTCTTTTCGCTGGATAACTGCACGGCCAGTTCTGCATCACCTATCAGGTTGTTTGCATTTCCATCCAATGAAACGGCTGCAAGGTGTGCCGA
>CALUPA010000064.1 GCA_944322395.1 uncultured Phocaeicola sp. | reverse complement strand
AGGGATTATCTCTGGATGTATCAGCCGTGATCTTTATTGCCCTGGCTTTCGGCCATTGGGGAGTTTCAATTCCAAAAGAACTTGGTAACTTCGGGTTAGTGTTGTTTATATTTACTATCGGTATTCAGGCCGGTCCCGGATTCTTTGATTCTTTCCGCACTAAGGGCAAGACTCTAATTCTTATTACAGTGCTTATCATTGCGTCGGCATGTCTTACGGCCATAGGGTTGAAATATGCTTTCGGAATAGATACGCCAAGTGTTGTGGGACTTGTGGCAGGTGCCTTGACAAGTACGCCCGGTCTTGCAGTGGCTATTGACAGTACGCAGTCGCCACTGGCTTCAATAGCATACGGTATTGCGTATCCGTTTGGAGTTATTGGTGTGATTCTTTTTGTGAAACTTCTGCCGAAACTTCTTCGTGTAGATTTGGATGAAGAAGCCAAAAGACTTGAAAAAGAACGCAGAGGGCAGTTCCCTGAACTAAGTACCTGTATTTTTCATGTGACAAACGAAACTATTTGTGGAAAAACATTGGCACAGCTCAATATTCGAGCTCTTACGGGAGCAGTGGTTTCCCGTTTGAAAAGTGGTAATGAAATAGTAGTACCTACAGCATCGCTGATTGTCAAAAAAGGTGACATTATTCAGGCTGTTGGTAGCGAGGAATCGCTCAATAATCTTGCACTTATGCTTGGAACACGTGAGGAAGGCGAATTGCCTTTGATAAACACTCAGGTGATTGAATCATTGTTATTGACAAAGAAGGATATGATAAATAAGCAGTTGGGCGATCTTAATCTGCAGAGAAACTTTGGATGTACAGTCACTCGTATCCGCCGAAGCGGAATAGATCTTTCACCATCTCCTGAATTGGCTTTGAAGTTTGGTGACAAACTTATGGTAGTGGGTGAGAAGGATGGGGTTCAGGCGGTTGGTCGTCTGCTGGGTAATGACGAGAAACGTCTGTCCGATACTGATTTCTTTCCGATTGCTATGGGTATAGTTTTGGGAGTATTGTTCGGTAAACTGAATATTTCATTTGGTGGTGGGATGTCATTCTCTCCGGGACTAACAGGAGGAGTGTTGATGATGGCCCTTTTCCTGAGTGCAGTAGGTAAGACAGGTCCTATTCTTTGGTCTATGTCTGGTCATGCCAATCAGCTTTTGCGCCAGTTGGGACTGTTGTTGTTCCTTGCAGAAGTCGGTACATCGGCAGGAAAGAATCTTGTTTCTACATTCCAGGAAAGCGGCTTCCTGCTTTTTGGTGTAGGCGCTTTGATTACTATTGTTCCTATGCTGGTAGCGGCAATAGTAGGCCGTCTGGTATTCAAGATTAGTATGCTCGACCTGCTTGGAACCATCACCGGTGGTATGACCAGTACTCCTGGCCTTGCAGCTGCAGATTCTATGACTGACAGCAATATCCCTGGAGTAGCGTATGCAACGGTTTATCCTATAGCAATGGTGTTCTTAATATTGTTCATACAGTTTATAGCACTGGTAGTGGTGTGATAAAATAAAAAATAAATCCCCGACAATTTGATTGCTGGGGATTTATTTTTTTATATGATTTTATGCCTTGAAATCCGTGCCTGCCGGACGCTGGAAAATATGCAGGTTGAATTCCTGAACCATTGCCATTACATGTTCGAAAATCTCTGATTGCAGGGCTTCGTAAGGAATCCAGTCAGGTGTGTCGGAGAAACAATATATTTCAAGTGGCATACCTTCTGATGCCGGTTGCATCTGACGGACCATTATCATAAGATCTTTGTTGACTTTCGGATGATTGTTCAGATAGTTTAGGATATAGTTTCTGAAAATTGCCAAGTTTACGGTTCTCTCGTTTATGTCAGTATCCTTGTCTATCAGACCTTTATCTATGAAACTTTGTATCTCATCCGGTGTGCAGAAATGTACGGTGTTCATATCTATGTTGATAGAGCGTTTTATTCTTCTTCCTCCTGTTTCTCGCATTCCTCTCCAGTTTTGGAATGAGTCGCTTACCAATGCATAAGGGGGTATGGTGGTGATGGTCTTGTCGAAGTTCTGTACTTTTACTGTAGTGAGTGAGACTTCTATTACATATCCGTCGGCTCCATATTTGCTCATTGTAATCCAGTCGCCAGGACGTAGCATATCGTTTGCTGATAGCTGTACGCCTGCTACAAGTCCAAGAATACTGTCTTTGAAAATCAACATCAGTACAGCTGCCGATGCACCAAGTCCGGCAAGTATACTTGTAGGGTCCTGGTCCATCAGGATGCTTATCAGTATTATTATACCAATGGTGATGGTTATGAGTTTAATCATTTGGTATATACCCTTCAGAGGACGGTTCCTGAGCTTTTCGTGTTCGCTTGAAATGTTGTAGAGTGAGTTTAGGAAGGTGCCTACCAGAAGAATGGAAACGATATCCAGGTATATCAGACAAAACTTTAGTGTGAAATCAAGCAGTTTGGGAGATTGGTCTAGAGCGAAAGGTAATAAGGCATAAAGCATAATCGGGGGGATCATGCGACTGAATGCCTTCATCATTTCAGCATTAAACAGGTAATCATCCCATTTTGCTTTTGTACGTGCTGTAATCTTATGGATAAGTGGAATTATAATGTGTCTGAATGCTTTTGTACATAAATAAGTAATAATGAGTATTACTGCAAGAATTGTTAGTTGTGTACCCCAGTTTATGTCTCTTTTTTCTACACCTATATTTTGTAGAAGCAAGGCTATTTCTTCGTTTATACTGTTATTCATCTTTTCAGCTTTTTTAAATTCAATGCAATATAAATGATTTTTTCCGAGGTTTGCAAATTTGAATTTTATGCTTTGCTTTTCAGTTGTCGTTTTTTATCGGGAAATAGTGCTTGGGAAAACGCTTTTACGTTTTGGATAAAATGCCTTGATGTTTTGATTAAAACGTCAAAGCGTTTTTAAAATTACGAGTATGATTGAATTTGACTATAAAAACCACTTTCATGCATTGATTTTGTGAAACTTTTAAGTAAGTTTGCAAATAACTCATTTTTTAGATTATGCGATATTCTGTTATAGTACCGGTTTATAACCGTCCTGACGAAGTGGATGAACTTTTGCAGAGTCTTTTGCTGCAATCTTATACCGATTTTGAGGTGATTATAGTTGAGGACGGGTCGGCTGTGCCTTGCAAGGATGTGGTGGATAAATATGCTGCATCAATGAATATAAGATATTATTCCAAACCAAATTCCGGACCGGGACAGTCTAGAAATTATGGCGCTGAAAGAAGTCATGGAGAGTATCTTATAGTTCTTGATTCTGACTGCATACTTCCTCCGGATTACTTCAAGGCTGTGGAGGATGAACTCAGAGCCGAGCCTGTAGATGCTTTCGGAGGTCCTGACCGTGCGCATCATTCGTTTACAGATACCCAGAAGGCTATAAACTATTCTATGACGTCTTTTTTCACTACAGGAGGCATCCGTGGTGGAAAGAAAAAAATGGACAAGTTTTATCCGCGCAGTTTTAATATGGGTATACGTGCTGAGGTGTATAAGGCATTGGGAGGTTTCTCTGATATGCGTTTTGGCGAGGATATAGATTTCAGTATACGTATATTCAAGGGTGGATATTCATGCCGTCTGTTTCCTGGAGCATGGGTGTGGCACAAACGTAGAACGGACATGAGAAAGTTCTTCAAGCAGGTTCATAATTCTGGTATAGCACGCATTAATCTTTATAAGAAATATCCGGAGTCGCTTAAATTGGTACATATGCTGCCGGCAGTGTTTACGGTTGGTGTATCATTTTTGTTGCTAACTGTTCTTGTGGGTATATATTTCATGTTGTTTACATCTTTTACACCTGATGCTTCAAGTTATACCATGCTGCATCCGTTGGGAGTATGGTTGTGTATGGCAGGTTTGTTTCCACTGGTATTATTTTCTGTATTGATTTTTATTGATTCGTCAGTACAGAATAAAAGTCTTAAGATAGGTGGCATTTCTATACTTTCATCGTTTATTCAATTAACAGGCTATGGAAGCGGATTTCTTATAGCCTGGTGGAAACGCTGTGTGAAAGGAAAGGATTCGTTTTCGGCATTCGAAAAAAGTTTTTATAAATGACAGAAAGATTATCTATAAACCAATGGGCGGAGGAAGATCGTCCGCGTGAAAAGATGATGATGCATGGTGCCTCGTCTCTTTCGAACGCAGAATTGCTGGCTATACTTATAGGGTCCGGAAATACGGACGAATCGGCAGTGGAACTGATGCGCAAGGTGCTTGACAAGTACAACAACAGTCTGAGTGCATTGGGAAAATGTTCAGTAAGCGATTTATGCAAATTCAAGGGAATAGGTCCTGCCAAGGCCATCACAATTCTGGCTGCTTCCGAACTGGGCAAGAGAAGGAAGGATGAGAAACAGGAAGAAAGAAAGCCTATACGTTCGTCGGAAGATATATATAGCTATTTTCATCCCTTAATGTGCGATTTGCCGATAGAGGAATGTTGGGTGATGTTTCTCAATCAGGCTTCAAAAGTTATTGATGTAACACGTATAAGCCAGGGTGGACTGGCCTCTACCCAGGTAGACGTACGTGTCATATTGCGCGAGGCATTGCTCAAGCGTGCCACATCCATGATTCTTAGCCATAATCATCCGTCGGGCAACGTAAGGCCTAGTGCTGACGATGACAGACTGACGCAGGCTTTGTTTCAGGCATCTAAGGTAATGAACATACGCATGTTGGATCACGTTATAATAACCGATGGGGCATACTATAGTTATGCCGATGAGGGTAGGATATGATGGAAATCATGACTGTGAGTCCGAAAAACTGTATTTTCACTTTGCTCTACACTCACCTTTGCGTATCTTTGCATTATAAATTATTACATAAACATATATATGAACAACGAAGAAAAACTCAAAATAGAAGAGAAGATTATTGATATGCTGAAAACAGTATATGACCCTGAGATACCTGTAAATGTTTATGATTTGGGGCTTATATACAAAATAGATCTTCAGGATAATGGTGAACTGACTGTAGACATGACGCTTACAGCTCCCAACTGTCCGGCTGCAGACTTTATTATGGAAGATGTACGACAGAAGATAGAGTCGGTAGATGGTGTAACTTCGGCACAGGTAAATCTTGTGTTTGAACCTGAATGGGACAAGGATATGATGACAGATGAAGCAAAACTGGAGTTGGGCTTCATGTAATGAATGTATTATTTTTTAAAAAAGGGTATAACTATGAATGAGATGAAAAACATATATTTCATTTCCGATGCTCACCTGGGCTCGCGGGCTATACCTCATGCCCGTATGCAGGAAAGAAGGTTGGTCAATTTCCTTGACAGTATCAAGGATAAGGCTGCTGCTGTGTATATGTTGGGCGATATGTTTGACTTTTGGTATGAATTCAAGACAGTAGTTCCTAAAGGTTATACACGTTTTCTAGGCAAAATATCCGAGCTGACCGACAGAGGAGTGGAAGTACATTTCTTTATAGGCAATCACGACATATGGTGTGGTGATTATCTGGAAAAGGAATGTGGCATGATAATACACCGCACGCCGTTGACGTGCGAGATTTACGGAAAGGAGTTTTTCCTTGCTCATGGCGATGGCCTTGGCGATGAAGACAGGAAATTCAAGTTTCTCCGGATGGTTTTCCATAGCAAGACTTTGCAACGCCTGTTTTCCATGCTCCATCCAAGGTGGAGTGTAGATTTCGGTCTGGAATGGGCTAAGCACAGCCGTATGAAACGCAAGGATGGCAAGGAACCTGAATATATGGGTGAAGACAAGGAACCTCTGGTTCTGTTCACGAAAAAATATCTCAAGACTCATCCCGATATCAATTTCTTTATATATGGACACAGACATATTCTGTTCGATATGATGCTTTCAAAGACGTCAAGAATGATGATTCTGGGGGATTGGATATCGGAATTCTCGTATGCAGTGTTCGATGGAGAAAATATGTTTTTGGAGCAATATATCGAAGGTGAGACACAACTTTGAGTATGTTAAATGAACAAAATGGGCATTAAAGTGTTATATCATCAAATATAAAGAACTGTATTATGAAAGTAATAAACCTTGCTGAAACCAATTCTATACTAAACCAGTATGTAGCCGAGATGCGTGATGTCAATGTACAGGGAGACAGGATGCGTTTTCGCAGAAATATTGAGAGGATAGGAGAACTTATGGCTTATGAGATAAGCAAAGACCTTGACTTTTCTAAAAAGAAAATCCAGACACCCTTAGGAATTGCGGAAGCCAGCACTCCGGATGATAATGTAGTTATTGCTACAGTCTTCAGAGCAGGACTTCCTTTACACAATGGTTTCCTGAATATCTTTGACAAGGCTGGAAATGCTTTTGTTTCTGCTTATCGCTATTATAAGGATAAAGAACATAGAGACCTTGATGTGAGAATAGAATATATTGCGACTCCTGATCTTACAGACAAGACTGTCATGCTTGTTGATCCTATGCTTGCTACAGGAGAGAGTCTTGAACTAGCTTGGAAGGCTTTCACTACAAAGGGGATTCCTTCAAAGCTTGTTATTGCATGTATTATAGCAAGTCAACCTGGAGTAGAGAGAATAAAACGAGTTTTTGCAGGTCAGGATGTAACTCTTTGGTGTGCTGTAATAGATCCGGATATAGATGAACGTTCATATATCATTCCAGGATTAGGGGATGCAGGCGATCTTGCATACGGTGAAAAAATTTGATATATAACTAAAAAGGCATATTCAATTGAATATGCCTTTTTAGTTATAATTATTTATGAAATCCATTATCGTGCCACTTCGCCATTTTCATGGCTTGCTATCAGACTTTCTACTTCAGAAACCTTTACCATATTGTAGTCGCCGGCTATTGTATTTTTAAGAACAGATGCGGCTGTAGAGAAATCAACCCGCTTCTGATTGTCATCATATGCACTTTGTGCGTACAGCATAGCTCCACAAAAGGCGTCACCTACTCCTACACAATCAATGACATTGTCAATGTCGAACACTCTTGTGTGTTTCATTTCGCCATTAGCATAAAGGATTCCTGCAAATGTATGATGCTCTGAACTCATCACATTTCGTAGTGCAATGTATATGTATTTACAGTTTGGAACCTGTTTGCTGATTTCCTGACAGAATTTTTCGTATGCAGCTGTATCGTACTTTTCTCCGCTTTGGGTAGCCTTGAATCCCGGTGCTTTTACTCCTGTAACAAGAGCATATTCTCCTTCACTTCCGAACATGATATCGCTGTCTTTCATCAATGGCAGTAAAACTTCCTGGGCGGTTTTTCCGTAATTCCACAAGTTCTTGCGATAATTGATGTCGTATGAAATTTTCAGTCCCATTTCTTTGGCTATATCAATAGCCTCTTTACAGACTTCAGCAAGTCCCGGAGTAAGTGCGGCATCAATACCTGACCAATGAAATATAGAAGCATCCTTGAATATCTCACGCCAGTTTATCATACCTGGTTTTAGTTCTGAAAAAGATGAGTTCTCTCTATCATATATGACTTTAGAGTTACGCATTGCTGCAGCTTTTTCCATGTAGTAAGTACCAAGACGGTGACCACCGAAAAGAATATGATTTGTTCCGATGTTATGAGAGCGTAATTCAGAAATGCATGTTTCGCCTAAGGCATTGTCTGGTAGTCGGGTGATAAATTCTACTTCACCGCCGAAATTGGCAATGGAGATAGCTACGTTAGCTTCACTTCCGCCATAGTTGACTAAAAAGTCATGACTTTGCTGGATACGTAAATTATCCGGTGTGGTAAGACGGAGCATTATTTCTCCGAATGTTACAATCTTTTTATTCATAATGTGATGTTTTTCGATTTCTGTGGAAATTCAGGCAAAAAATAAGAGGAAACCTCTTGTTGGAATTCCTTTGCTTTGTTTCCTTTGCAAAGATAGTGAATTCCTTACATGAGGTATCCTCTTTTTAACTCTTTTAGGATATTGATATATCTTATTTATTGTTCAGAATGTCCATTGTGTCGCTGGCAATCATCAACTCTTCGTCTGTAGGTATTACTACAACCTTAACTTTAGAATTGTCTGTAGAGATGATAGCTTCTTTTCCGCGAACTTTGTTCTTTTCAGCATCAATTTCAACACCCATGAAACCTAATGTCTTGCATACCCCTGCACGTGCAGTAGCTTGGTTTTCGCCAACACCACCAGTGAACAGGATTACATCAACACCGCCCATAGCTGCTGCATAAGCACCGATGTATTTAGTAATACGATAGAAGTACATGTTTTCTGTAAGGATGGCACGTTCTTCTCCTCTTGCTACTGCATCTTCCAGTTCGCGCATGTCGCTTGATTTTTCGAATACACCAAGAACACCGCTCTTCTTGTTCAATAGGTTAGACATTTCGTCAGGAGTCATGCCCTCTTTTTTCATCATATACAGAATAGCACCTCCGTCGATGTCACCGCAGCGAGTACCCATCATAAGACCTTCAAGTGGAGTAAGACCCATTGTTGTGTCAATACATTTACCGTCTTTTACAGCTGCGATAGAACCACCATTACCGATGTGGCAAGTGATGATACGGCTGCCTTCCTGTGGAATTCCAAGGTATTCACACACACGTTTTGAAACGTAGCGGTGAGATGTTCCGTGGAAACCATAACGACGGATACCATATTTTTCGAAATATTCGTAAGGAATAGGGTACAGATATGCATAGTCTGGCATAGTCTGGTGGAATGCAGTATCGAATACAGCTACTTGTGGAACTTCAGGCAATAGTTTCTGTACTGCATAGATACCCTTAAGGTTTGCTGGGTTATGAAGAGGACCAAGGTCGCAGCATTCTTCTACAGCTGCAATTACTGCATCGTTGATAAGTACAGAACCGCTGAATTTTGTACCTCCATGAAGTACGCGATGACCTACAGCATTGATTTCGTGAAGGTTCTTAACTGCACCATATTCTTCATTTGTAAGTGTATCGAATATAAACTGTACACCAGTTGTATGTTCAGGAACGTCTTTTTCGATTACTTTCTTTTCACCGTTTGGTAAAGTAAGTTTCAGGAAAGAACCTGGAAGACCGATTTTTTCAATACCTCCTTGAGCAAGGATTTCTTTTGTAGTCATTTCAAACAACTTGTATTTGATTGAAGAACTACCACAATTAAGTACTAATATTTTCATATATAAAAAAGTAATTAAAGCACAAAAGCCTTTTTACAGACTTTTGTGCTTATAGAAAAAGTTAATAGTCTGTTAATTTTGAGATTTAGCTGCAATAGCTTGGTTTGCTGTGATGGCAATCATCTTGTAAACATCGTCGATACTGCATCCGCGTGATAAGTCGTTTACAGGACGGGCGATACCCTGAAGGATAGGACCGATAGCTGTAGCATGTCCGAGACGTTCAACGAGTTTGTAAGAAATATTACCAACTTCAAGGCAAGGAACAACAAGTACGTTTGCTTTTCCTGCGATTTCTGAACCTGGAGCCTTGCTTGCACCTACGCGTGGAACCAAAGCTGCATCAGCCTGGAGTTCGCCATCGATTTTCAGTTCAGGAGCCATTTCCTTAGCAATCTTAAGGGCTTCTGTTACTTTGTCAACAACTTCGTGCTTAGCAGAACCCTTAGTTGAGAAGCTCAACATAGCTACACGTGGGTCGATACCTGCAACAGCCTGTGCTGTCTGTGCTGTACATACGGCAATCTGTGCCAATTGGTTTGCGTCAGGCACAGGAGTAACGGCTACGTCGCCCATTACCAATACACCATTGTCACCACATTCAGGTGCATGAGTCAACATCAACATGGCTCCTGATACACATGTAATGCCTGGAGCAGTCTTGATAATCTGAAGTGCAGGACGAAGAACATCACCTGTAGTATTGCGTGCACCGGCAAGCTGTCCGTCAGCATCTCCGGCTTTGATTATAAGGCATCCTAAATAAAGAGGATTCTTAACAAGCTCCTGAGCCTGTTCCATTGTCATGCCTTTTTTCTTGCGGAGTTCGAAAAGCAATTCAGCATATGCATCTTTCTTTTCGTGGTTTTCTGGGTCGATGATAGTGGCTTTGTTTATGTTTCCCAAGCCCCATTCTTTGGCCAGATTCATGATTTCTTCAGGGTTACCTATAAGAATAAGGTCTGCAACACCGTCTGTCAATATCTGATTGGCAGCTTTCAAAGTACGTTCTTCTGTTCCTTCAGGAAGAACTATGCGCTGTTTATTGGCTTTAGCGCGTTCAACGATTTGACTAATTAAATCCATGTTGATTTATATTTTTATAAAATGTAATAATCATTTATTCCGTTTGCGTTAACGGTCTTTTCTTATTCCGATGCAAAAATACTTATTTTTGTAATATCTAGTTTGCAAAATACAAACTTTTTTTATCAAAAAAGGTCATTTTATGTATGTTTAAGGACATAATGACCTTTTTTTGATGATGTAATCGTTGGTTTTCTTAGCTATTCAATAAATTTGCATCGGTTTTCAATAGAATTTTTAAGGTATGATTCGTCAATGTTCAATCCTTTTTGGATGTATGGCTCTAGGTGAACTGATAGTTTACCTGACCGGTGTTAAATTGCCTTCAAGTATTATAGGCATGTTACTTCTCACGTTGTTTTTGTCGCTTGGATGGGTTAAGCTTGAGTGGGTTCAGGGCCTGTCTGATTTTTTGGTGGCAAATCTTGGTTTTTTCTTTGTGCCTTCCGGTGTGGCTCTGATGCTGTATTTTGATATTATACAAGCGCAGTTCTGGCCAATAGTGATAGCTACATTGGTAAGTACAGTTTTAGTGTTGGTAATAACAGGTTGGGTACATCAAATCGTTCGTAAATATGGATTTCCTAGAAAATAAATTTTTCCTTCTGGCTATAACTTTCGGTTTCTTTTTCGTTTCGAAGCTTTTACAAAAGAAAACAGGATGGGTCTTGCTTAATCCTATCCTTTTGGCTGTGGCAATGTTAATATGTTTTTTAAAGATTGGCGGTGTATCGTATGAGAAATATCAGGAGGCTGGTTCGTTGGTGGAGTTCTGGTTGCGTCCAGCCGTGGTTGCATTGGGAGTTCCTCTTTATTTGCAGTTGCGTATGATTAAAAAACAGCTGCTTCCTATTATCTTGTCACAGTTGGCTGGTTGTGTTGTTGGTCTGATTTCTGTAACTGTTGTTGCAAAATTGCTTGGAGCAACTCCTGAAGTGATAATGTCGCTTGCTCCAAAATCAGTAACAACACCTATTGCAATGGAGGTTTCATCTGCCGTAGGCGGAATTCCTTCTCTTACGGCAGCAGTTGTGATAGTAGTAGGGCTGTTCGGGGCAATATTCGGTTTCAAAGTGTTGCAGGTAGGACATGTAAACAGTCCTATTGCGCAAGGACTCTCTATGGGAACAGCTACACATGCTGTTGGTACATCGCGTGCAATGGAAGTTAGCGGAAAGTATGGAGCATATGCTAGTCTTGGACTTACCCTAAACGGAATTCTTACAGCATTGCTTTCACCTTATATATTACGGCTTATAATGTGATGAACATTTGTATTTTTTTGCTGTTCTTTTTTGTGATTGGATAAAATTATTTCTACATTTGATTAGAAAAATACAATCACAATATGAAAAGCGAGTCCTATCAGATAAAAAGAATCACAAATGAAAATATAGATAAATTGAGTGAATTTGCTGTTTTATGTTTTAAGGATGATGTCTTTTATGAATCAATAATTGATGATAAAACAGATTTCAAAAGCAAATTGTATGAGATTTATTACAGAAGTATTAATATATGTATGAAGTATGGACATGCATATTATTATACAAAAGAAAATGATATAGTAGGCTTTGCTATTTGGTTTGATTATGCCCTGTTGAAGAAAAGTTCTCCGTTGGATTTTCTCCATATCTTTCCTGTTTATGATAATAATTTAAATACAGAATTACTCAACCGACATTATAATGTTATAGATAAAATAATTGGCGGGACTGTAAATTGCATGTATTTATTGTCAATAGGAGTACATCCTTCTTGCAGGCGGCAAGGTATTGCTTCTATAATGATCTCATACATGATGCAAGCATACCCACAATACTGTTTTTTCACTGATATATCTAATGGTGATTCTGTGAAAATATATGAAAGATTAGGCTTTGATAAAGTAGGAGAGTCTGAGGGTTGTATTTTGATGAAATATTTGTGTAGGCAAACAGATTATTCGTTAAACTTAAATGGAAAAATATATTTATTATTGCCTGATGGGATTGATATTTCGGCATTTCTAAAACATGAAACAGAATATGAGAGAGTTAAAATTCAATTTTTAAAAACAATCAAAGATAATGAACCATATTTTGTACAGTCTTTATATGATTATTCAGAAGGGGTTATAATTTGTATTGACTACCATGAACTGTTGTCATATCAAAGGTATATAAATATTTTGGAGAGTCAAGAGATATTTCTAAGAATTGGAGATAAAACAGTTGTTACTTATGTATTTCCTGAAAAAGAATGTAATCTTCTTATAAGTGATAATCTTAAAAAAACGATTTTTCCTGTAAAACAAAAGGAGTATGATTTAATTCCGGATATATTTGTTACTATACCTGTATATTATGCCGATATGCAGTTGTTAGAGAAATTACATAATATCAATAATAACATAAATATCAACTTACTTCTGGATTCTTTATCTTTTAGAACTACTTATGAGTCTGGCGGAGATATTGAGGCGCTTAATGTCCAGCGTTTTAAGGAAAGAATTCATAGGTATTATATCGGAAATATAGAAGTTCAGATTAAACCGGAGGAAGAAAATTCTCTTTCTTGTAAATTCGATAAGCAGAAATTTATATTGGATAATCCGGTAAAAATAGGGGTGGTTGTATCTGTAGATGAAATGACTAATACTGGTGTTTTGCATTTAGTCTTATTCTCTTGTGAAATACTGCTTACGCAGTTGTTGGATACAATCTCAAGAAATCAGCTTTATGTTAAAGATGGAAATGATTTTGTGAATTTGTATGATTTCATTAAGCAGAAGTTCAAAATAGAGAAGAAAGGTTCCCCAAAAAGTTTTGTAACCCTTCCTGTAAATCGCTCTGATATAGGAGATGATCTTTTGGCCTCCATATTGTTTTGCGAAACTTATTATGAAAGTAATGAATCGCTTGGAACTGTGGTTGATAATGATATACTTAAAATATTAAAGGATAAACATGGTATGGCTCAATATGATTATGCATGTGTTTATACATATTCTAATATATTGGTACAATTGTCTGAACATTTATCTGGCAGTATTTGGGAACGAATCAATATGGAAGCTATAACATTATTCTATATTGAACTAATAATGTTTGAAGAGGCTGCTATACATATTACAAATGATTTGATTATAGATTTCCTTACTAAACTTGATGATTATGTTCCTGTGGAGGCTCTCAAAGAGATAAATGTAATTATCAGTAATCATTCGAGGACTATTGAATTTTGGAATTTACAACTTAATTATCCTTCCTCTAGAAAGTCTGTTGATAATATTCGTAAATCATTTGAGATAGACAAGCATATAAAAACTTTAGAACGTAATCGAGAACAAATATTGATGATTTATCAAACAAGGAGTGATATTATTGATAGAAAAGAAGCTGCAGTATTGTCTGCGGCAGGAATTGTCCTTGCCGGTATTTCATCGGTTGAGGCAATAAATAATTGTGGAGATAGTGTTGCCTTTTATGTGGTTACATTCTTAGTTATATTATTATTGTATATCAAACGCTTGTTTATTCGTAGGGAGATGAAAAAATAACTAATAAATTATTCGTTAGTCAGCATTCTTTCTAATTCTTCGGCATTCAGTTTGAGATAGAATTCACCTTTGTAGGCTATTGAAATACCACCGGTTTCCTCAGAAACTATAATGGCCAATGCATCTGTTTCCTGCGATACTCCAAGTGCTGCACGGTGTCGCAATCCAAGTTCTTTTGGTATATTAAGATTGTGGGAAACAGGGAGAATGCATCCTGCGGCCTTTATTCTTTTGCCGCTTATTATCATAGCGCCATCATGAAGTGGGCTGTTCTTGAAGAAAATATTTTCTATCAGGCGCTGGTTGATATTTGCATCTATAACATCACCAGTCATAACTATGCTGTCAAGTGGTACGTCCTTCTCTAATACAATGAGTGCCCCGACTTTACCTTTACCCATGTTAAGGCATGCCATAACTATAGGCATAATATCGTTCTTGTCGCTTTCATTATATTTTTTCCCTTTCAGAAATTTGAATAGGCTGTTGGAGCGATATCTAGAACCAAGGGTAAGTAAGAATTGTCTGATTTCGTCCTGAAACAATACAATTAATGCTATTACTCCGACGCTTACCAGCTTGTCGAATATTGATCCGAGCAGGCGCATCTGTAAGACTTGTGAAACAATTACCCATATAATGATAAATACCAATATTCCAATAAATATGTTTATCGAACCTGAGGATTTCATAACCTTATACGTCTTGTAAAGTATAAAGGCTACAAGCAATATGTCAAGTATATCTTTCAGGCTTATTATGCTTAAATCAAATGGCATTTGTGTAATTAAGAATTAATAATTAAAAATTAAGATTTGTGAGTACGCTAACAACTAAAAATTACTTTTACCTGATATCGCATTGAATATTTTCACTGTCTCGCAAGCTTCCTTTACATCGTGAACTCTCAATATGTTAGCTCCTTTCATCAGAGATATAGTGTTGAGGACTGTTGTGCCGTTCAATGCTTCTTCCGGAGTGTTGCCAAGTAGTCTGTAAATCATAGACTTCCTTGAAATGCCGACTAATATAGGAAGTTCGAATATCTGAAACTCTTCTAACTTGTTCATGAGCATATAATTATGTTCCAGTGTCTTACCGAAGCCGAATCCCGGGTCTATGATTATATCTTTTGCTCCGAGGTCTCGCATTCTTTGTACTTTCTCGGAGAAATAGTACATCATTTCTTTCACCACATTATCGTATTCTGGATTTTTCTGCATGTTCTGTGGTGTACCTTTCATGTGCATCATTATGTAGGGCACCCCTAGTTTTGCTACAGTAGGCATCATGTTTTCATCCATGCTTCCGGCTGATATGTCGTTGATGATTGCCACCCCATATTCTTCCACACACATCTTTGCTATGTCAGCACGGAATGTGTCGACAGAAATTATAGCTTCAGGCATCTCTCTGTTTAATAATGTAAGGGCATTTTTCAGTCTTGAAGCCTCTTCTTCTGTAGAGATATGTTCAGCATCCTGTCTTGAAGAGTATGCACCTATGTCTATAATTCCACCACCTTCATCGACTATCTGTCTGGCTCTCAATAAAATCTCTTCTTCTGATTGTTTTCTGCTGCCGGCATAGAATGAGTCGGGAGTAACGTTTAGTATCCCCATTACTCTTGGGGTTTCCAAGTCCATCAGACAGCCGTTCACATTGATGTATTTTGCTATTCTATTTTCCATTTCGATGCTTGCGTAATGATGATGCAAATGTACATACAATAATTTATTTTTTATTGATTTGCGATTGATTTTTCGTTTATCTTTGCGTCACGTATAAAAAGGAAAATTAAAATGGAAACTTCACAATTGTATAAATACTTTCTTGAGTGCGGAAAGGTTACTACTGATACTCGCGATTGTCCTGTAGGTTCAATGTTCATAGCTCTGAAAGGAGCAAGTTTCAACGGGAATACTTTTGCTTCGCAAGCCATTTCCAACGGTTGCAGATATGCTGTGGTTGATGAGGCGGAATATGCCAATGATACCGAAGGACGTATTATTCTTGTGGATGACTGTCTTAAGGCATTACAGAATCTTGCAGCATGGCATCGCCGTGTATTGGGCACTAGGATGATTGGTATTACAGGTACCAATGGCAAGACTACAACAAAAGAACTGATTGCTGCTGTTTTGAAAGAGAAATACAATGTTCTATACACTCAGGGCAACTTGAATAATCACATAGGAGTGCCTCTTACACTGCTGAAACTTACTCCGGAACACGAAATGGCCGTTGTTGAGATGGGAGCAAACCATCCGGGTGAGATAAAGACTTTGGTAAATATAGCATGCCCCGACTATGGTATTATAACAAATGTAGGTAAGGCGCATCTTGAAGGATTCGGGTCTTTCGAGGGGGTTATAAGTACGAAAGGTGAGTTGTATGACTATCTTCGTGACAAAGGTGGAAAAATCTTTATACAGAATGAAAATTCTTATCTCAATTCAATAGCTGGTGGATTGGAATGTATACGCTATGGTGCGGAAGAAGGACTTTATGTATCTGGAAGAGTCCTTTCGTGTTCTCCATATATATCGTTTGAATGGAAGTCGGAAGGTAAGGTTTACGATGTACATACTCGTCTTATTGGTTCGTATAATATAGATAACACCTTGGCCGCAGTTGCTATAGGAAAATATTTTGGTGTAGCTGATGGTGCAATTAATCATGCTCTTTCATCGTATGAACCACGTAATAACCGTTCTCAGTTAGTAGAAGCAGGAAAGAATCGTCTTGTAGTAGATGCCTATAACGCTAATCCTACAAGTATGGCAGCAGCATTGGATAATTTCCGTATGATTGAGGCTGAACATAAAATGGTAATATTAGGGGATATGAAAGAACTTGGTGCAAGTAGTTTGGAAGAACACCAAAAAATTGTCGAAATGTTGTCTGCCTGTGGTTTTGACAGGGTCGTGTTGGTAGGACCTGAATTTGGAAAGACTATAAATACTTTTGAGCATTATGAAAATGCTGATGAATTATATGAACATTTATCGGCAGATATGCCTAAAGATTATATAATACTAATAAAGGGTTCTAACAGTATGAAGTTGGCTTCACTTGCAGAAAAACTTCAGAAATGACGATACATAAACTAACACTTCCGTATTCATATAAGTGTATTTAGCTATTTACATTATATTGAAACGGAAGTGCTGGTTTTTATTTAATCTAATATCTTGTAATGTCTTAATGCATTTGAGATACCATCCTCATCTACAGACGATGTTATATAGTCGGCAGAAGCTTTTACAATATCCGATGCATTGCCCATAGCAACGCCTATTCCAGCGTGTTCAAGCATATTGATGTCGTTTCCACCGTCTCCGAAAGCCATTGTTTCTTCAAGTTTTATGCCGTAATGCTTTATTACTTCATCTATACCGCGGCTCTTGCTTGTTCCTCTGTTTATTATATCGGCAAATAGTGGGTGCCATCTCATTGTTTCGCAGTGAGTAAGTATCTTGCCGAAAATTTCTTCATCGGCTTCAGTTGGAAAGTAGCCCATAATTTGTAGAATGTCTTTTCCTAAAGCTTCTTCCCCCGGTCTAACCGGAGGTATAGAAATCTCTATAAGTTTGGCTATGTCTTCTACGGCTTTATCCACCTTGGTGATAAACCATTGGTTGTCGTGTACAAAAACGAACGGATAATCATGTTTCTTTGTATATTCAACAACTCTTTCTATATCTTCGGCAGGTATCAGTCCTTTGTAGATATCTTTATGGTCGGCTGTAAAGCAGTGAGCACCGTTCAAGGTTATATATCCGTCGAATTCAAGATTCTCAAGATTGTTTATAAGCAACTTCGGGCGCCCTGTAGCGATAAATACCTTTATACCTTTTCCTCTTAACTCTTTAAGTGCCTGTTTGGTTGATTCCGGTACTCTGTGTGTTTTGAATGAAACCAGTGTTCCGTCGATTAATCATAAAAGTCCAATTGTAATTTAGTCAGGCAAAGTTATCAATAAAAACTGATATCAGAAAAAATGTAGGATTGTTATTGATAGACTGATGCTTTGTGCGAGCTTTGTCTTAATAATACACGATATGATATTTTAATTGTTTAAAATGGTATTAGATGTAAAAATAATTGCTTTTTTATTTGGTTTATAAAATAAACTGTTTTATATTTGCAGTACAAAGAAGATAAGTCTTCTTTTTTTAATAAGTATATAGTTTATTTTATAAACTAATTTATATATGAATAGAATCATAAAAGGGAAATGAGCTTTTTGTACAAAAACGTCCATATAGAAGTGTAAAACATTAAAAAAATTATTGTGTATGAAAGAAAATTTATTTTCGGAGAAAGACAGTTTGGAACTGATTTCCCAGATGTTAAAACAGACAAAGCAGAATATGGAAGTTGGAAG
>CALUPA010000063.1 GCA_944322395.1 uncultured Phocaeicola sp. | reverse complement strand
ATCATTTTTACATCGAGGGGCTTGATCTGATGGGAAGCCAGTATGTCCAGGCCAGCAATAACATATCGGCAGACAAAGTGGAGAGTGTTCAGGTCTTGGAAAATCATCAGGCTGTAAAGTCATTGCGTGACATTGAGTTTAGCGATAAAGCAGCCTTGAATATAGTTCTTAAAGATGATGCCAAGTCAGTTTGGACCGGTTTGGCTGATATAGGATTGGGATGGGCGGAAAGGAGAAATGGATTTCTTTACGGGAACCGTCTGATGGGGATGAATTTCAAGAAGAATTTCCAGACATTATTGCTTTATAAAAACGCCAATACAGGGACGAATATTGCAGATGAGATTTTAAGTCTTTCCGACTTGTTGGAATATCGTGGAGAAGCGAATATTATCAGTTTGCTCGATTTGGGCGGTCCCGCCTTTGATGCTGAAAGATATACATTTAATAAAAGTCATCTTATTTCCAGTAACTGGCTGTGGAGGACCGGAAAAGATTCAGACCTGAGAATACAGGCAAGCGGACTGTTTGACAGTGAGGAACAACTAAGAATGAGCTCCACTACATATCTGGATTTGGATGGTTCGCCGGTAATCACGGAGGATTGGAATGTGGAAAGCAGGCGAAAGGAGGCAAAGGGAGAAATAACATATACGCTGAATAAGGAAAGAACATATCTGAAAAGCATTACGAAAGTGTATTCAGACTGGAATGTAAGTCAGGGCAATATGCTTTATAATGACAGGCTTACAGCTCTTTCGGTCAAACCTTATAAACGTATGGTTTCGGAGGATTTAATGTTGTCGCATACTACGGCAGGGGGCAATGTCATTCAGTTTAATTCCTCTACCGGTTATACCCGTTTGCCGGGACAGTTGCTCACGATAAACGGCAACAGTCAGTTGCTTGATATGGATTTATTCTCTTCGAAAAATCATGTGCTGTATAAAAAGAGGTTCGGAGCATTGTATTTTGATAATATGATGGGATTTGACAGTCGTTATCAGAAGATAAACAGTACTGACTGGAAGCTTCAACAGCTATATTGGAGTCCGTCTGTGAGTCTGAGACAAGACGGACATGAGATAACGGCAAAGGCCAGGGTCAGCTACGTGAATCAGTTATTGGATAATTCGGGGAATGGGGCGGCTGATAAGCTTCGTTCATCAGACTTCTGGATTGAGCCGAACCTGAACTGGAGATGGGAAATGTCTCCCACATCGAAACTTATTCTTGACTACCGTCTGACTGCTGATCCGTATGATGCAAAGAAACTTGTTACAGAACCTCTTTTCACTTCGTATGCTCAATGTACTGTAGGAATAGGAGAGCCTGAAACCCAATTTGCACATTCTCTGAGCGCTTCGTTTACTTATCGTAATCCTCTTTATGGTCTGTTCGCCTATCTGCGACCAGTGTATATTCATAATAAAGGTAACATTCTGTATAGCGGAGAGCTTGAGGCCGGAGTGTATAATATGATGGCTACATCAGGGCGTTATAGTACTGACTCATATATAGTTGACGGACGTATAGCTAAGAATTTCTTTTTGGCAAATACCACTCTTGGATTTGGATGGGGAATAAACTCATCCGAATCGCAGATGTTGGTTTCCGGAGTATTGGCTAAAAACAGGATGAACGTGTATTATGCGTCGTTTGACTATTCATTGAAGCCTGTAAAAGGTATATCAATACAAGGTAAGTCAAAAATAATGATATGCAATAGACAGGAAAAAACAGCTCCATACAATGAAAGTGGTGTAATTGACTGGTCACACTCGCTTGGGATAAATTTCAATCCTGCAGGCGGATGGATGTTTTCGCTGAATAATGAAATATATCACAGCAATGAGAAATCTTTTGGTGTGAACTGTTTTTGTGATATCTCAATAGGGTATAAATCAAAAAAGTGGGAATTGTCGCTTGTGGCAGACAATATTATCGGCAATTCTGTTTATGAGCAGGTTAATGTAAGTTCAATCACCTGTTTTTACTCTATGACCCGACTCAGACCACGTGAATATCTCATGAAGTTGAGTGTGGATTTATGATTGTATTGCCTTAAAACTATTACTTTTGTTCTATTAAACGGATTTATTTGGTATGAAGATTGACGATAAACATAGATTTCTGGTTACTGCGGTAATTTCAGTTGTTATGATTGCTGCTTATGAGGGGTATTGGCTTTCGGGGCTTTACAAGTCTCAACGACAGTCGTTGGAGATGCAAATCAGTTCATTGATTTCCAAGTCTGAACTCGCAGCTTATTCGTTTCAGTTAAAACGAGAGCAACTGACAGACTCCATAGCATTTTTGAGTCCTGATAATTTGTCGAAGATTGTATCAATAAAAAGAGACTCTTCTTCTGGGAATAAAATCAGGTCAATAAGTGTATATAGGCGTGACGACTTTAATAAACAGGTGGCATCTTATGTAACTTCTCCGGAATTTGATGAAATGATGGATTCCATACTTTTTCAGAATTTTAAGGAGGCAGGTATAGATGAAATCTTTCGTCCGCTGGATATGCCTGATGTTGTGTCTGATACTGATTCTGCTTCGGTTGGATATATCGTAGTTAAATCAACTCTTGGTAAAACACCTTATTTATTTGATACAGGGCTGATGACCGGATATATACTTTGGAATATGTCAGGTATTATATTAACTTCGTTGTTGGTTGTTGCTATAGTTGTATTTTCTTTTTGGTTTTTCATAAGTACTCTGAAAAAGCAGATGGAACTGGACGAGATGAAAAGCAGTTTTACCAGTAATATCACTCACGAATTGAAAACTCCTATTGCAGTGGCATACGCGGCGAATGATGCATTGTTGAATTATGGTTTGGGAGACAATCCTGTAAAAAGGGAGGAATACTTGCTTGACACCAAAGAGCAGTTGGAAAAACTGAGTGCATTGGTGGAGCGTATTCTGTCTATGTCAATGAAGGAAAGAGGTAATTTCCGTCTGGATGTATCAGAGACAAATATTAGAGACATGTTTGAGAAAATAGCACAGGAGACTAGGTTGCGCACTACAAAAGCTTGTAATATACAAATAGAAGCAGATGAGAATCTGACTGCTGTATTCGATACAAAACTGATGTCGAGCGTGGTTTCTACTTTAGTTGATAATGCGGTAAAGTATTCAGGTGAGTCGGTACGGATACTGCTTAAAGCTATCAGACCATCAGATAAGTTGTTTATTTCAGTATCAGACAATGGAATTGGAATCGCACCAGAACATCAGAGACATGTATTCGAGAAATTCTATCGTGTTCCTCATGGCGATGTACACGAAGTAAAAGGGTATGGCATAGGACTTTATTTTGCCAAAACAATAGTGGAAAGACACGGAGGACGGATTTCATTAAAAAGTTCTTTGGGTAAAGGTAGTACGTTTACAATTGAATTATAATGATATGGGAAAGATAAAAGTATTGCTTATTGAAGATGAAATAACTCTGGCAAAGATAATAAAAGATACACTGGAAAGTATTGGCTTTGACGTCTGTCTGGCATACGATGGTGAGGATGGACTGAAACTTTTCTTTGAATCAAAACCCGATGTCCTGATTTCTGATATAATGATGCCGAAAATATCGGGACTGGATGTGGTACAGAGAATACGAAATACAGACCAGACTACACCTGTAATATTTCTGACTGCAAAAACAGAGGTGGACGATGTAGTGGCAGGATTTGAAACGGGTGCCAATGACTATATACGCAAACCGTTTGCCATGAAAGAACTTATAGTACGCATAAAAGCTCTGACTGGACGTGTTTCTTCAAAAGAAGGGTCGAAATCATTTGCATTCACTATAGGAGACTATGAGTTTGATGCGGACAAGTGTGTTCTTCTTTATATTCCTACGGGCGAAGCAGAACAACTTCCAAACAGGGAAGCAGAGGTGCTCAGACGATTCTGTCAGAATTTCGCTTCTATTGTTCCTATGCAGAATATATTGCTGGAATTGTGGGGAAACGATGATTTTTTCTGTACAAGAAGTCTTCAGGTTTTGATTACGCGTATAAGACACCGCTTATCAAAGGACAAACGTATCCAGATCATTAATATAAGGGGGAATGGATATAAACTTTTGCAGGATTAGTTTGTTTAAAATAGAAAGATTCTTCTTGTAATTATGATGAAATAATCTCTGTGTTTCCCTTTGATTTTAATTATTGTTGTATATCTTTTTGTTTTTGTGTCTTATTTGATAAAAAAACATTAGGATAATTTGTTTTCATTTTATATTTTTGTGCATAATTAATCATATAATCAATAATCATTTTAATAACAACTAATCATGGGAAACGAAGAATTAATTAAGCTTTGCACTGAGAAAGCTCAAAGATGGCTGACACCAGCATACGATGCTGAAACTCAGGCTGAAGTAAAACGTATGATTGAAAACGAAGACAAGACTGACTTGATTGAAGCTTTCTATAAAGATCTTGAATTTGGTACAGGTGGTTTGCGCGGTATCATGGGTGTAGGTTCAAACCGTATGAACATCTATACTGTTGGTGCAGCTACACAGGGTTTGTCTAACTATCTAAACAAATGCTTTGCCGGCAAGAAAGATATTTCTGTAGTAGTTGGTCACGACTGCCGCAATAACAGCCGCCTGTTTGCTGAAATTTCTGCAAATATTTTCTCTGCTAACGGAATCAAAGTATACTTATTCGATGATATGCGTCCAACTCCTGAAATGTCGTTCGCTATCCGTCACCTTGGTTGCCAGAGCGGTATCATTCTTACTGCTTCACACAATCCAAAGGAATATAACGGTTACAAAGCATATTGGGATGATGGTGCACAGGTACTTGCTCCACACGATAAAGGTATCATCGACGAAGTGAACAAGATTGCTTCTGCTGCTGATATCAAATTCGAAGGTAACAAAGACCTTATCCAGATTATCGGTAAGGATGTAGACGATGTTTACTTGGAAAAAGTTCACTCAATCTCTATCGATCCTGAAGTTATCAAACGTCAGAAAGATCTTAAGATTGTTTATACTCCTATCCACGGAACTGGTATGATGCTTATCCCTCAGGCTCTTAAGATGTGGGGATTCGAAAATGTTCACTGCGTGCCTGAACAGATGGTTAAGAGTGGAGATTTTCCAACTGTAATCTCTCCAAACCCTGAAAATGCTGAGGCTCTTACACTTGCCATCAACCTGGCGAAGAGTATCGATGCTGATATCGTTATGGCTTCTGACCCTGATGCTGACCGTGTGGGTATGGCTTGCAAGAACAGCGAAGGTGAATGGGTACTCATCAACGGTAACCAGACTTGCTTGATTTTCTTGTACTATATCATCAAGAACCGTATTGCTATGGGTAAGATGAAGGGTAATGAATTCGTTGTGAAGACTATCGTTACTACTGAACTTATTAAGGCTGTAGCCGACAAGAACAATATCGAAATGTATGATTGCTATACTGGTTTCAAATGGATTGCACGCCAGATTCGTTTGAATGAAGGTATCAAGCAGTACATCGGTGGTGGTGAAGAAAGCTATGGATTCCTTGCTGAAGACTTCGTTCGCGATAAAGATGCCGTTTCCGCTTGTGCTCTTCTTGCTGAAATCTGTGCTTGGGCTAAAGATCAGGGCAAGACATTGTATGATGTATTGATGGAAATCTACGTAGAATACGGCTTCTCTAAGGAAGTGACTGTAAACGTTACTAAGCCAGGTAAGAGTGGTGCTGACGAAATCAAGGCTATGATGGACAACTTCCGTTCTTGTCCTCCTAAAGAACTTGGCGGCTCTAAGGTTGCTCTCGTTAAGGACTATAAGACTCTTAAGGCTACCGACGGCAACGGTAATGTTACTGATATCGATATGCCGGAACCATCTAACGTACTTCAGTTCTTCACAGAAGACGGTACTAAGATTTCTGTACGTCCATCAGGAACAGAACCTAAGATTAAGTTCTATATGGAAATCAAGGGTGAAATGGCTTGTCCTAAGTGTTATGCCGGAGCATGTGCTGACGCTGAAGAAAAGATTGAAGCTGTCAAGAAATCTCTTGGTATCTGATAAAGTGCCTCGCAAAGGCTTTGAAATGCTTTTGCAAACGTTTTTCAAATAATATTCAGACTGCATCGGATGATTATTGTGAGAACAATATCGTCCGGTGCAGTTTATTTTTTGTTAAAATCGTAATAATCATAAGTCTATGAGTGTAGAAAATACATTACCTTTGCATCCCGGTAAAAAGTACAGGATATATGGCAAAGTCTAAAGAGATGACATCAGGGGCTCCTCTGCCTCTAATACTGAATTTCACAGTTCCTCTTTTATTGGGAAACCTGCTTCAGCAGACATATTCGTTTGTCGATGCTGCTATAGTGGGTAAGTTTCTAGGTATCAATGCATTGGCCTCTGTGGGCGCCAGTACGTCTGTCGTGTTTCTTATTCTTGGTTTCTGTAACGGCTGTTGCGGCGGGTTCGGTATTCCTGTGGCTCAGAAGTTCGGTGCACGCGATTATGTCACTATGCGCAGATATGTGTCTGTAAGTTTGAAGCTTGCAGGTATTATGTCTGTAGCTATAGCCTTTGTGACGAGTCTGCTTTGTGCTTATATCCTGAGATGGATGCAGACACCGGAAAATATCATGAGGGATGCGTATCTCTATCTTTTGGTAACTTTTATCGGGATTCCGTGTACTTTCTATTACAATCTTCTTTCCAGTATCATACGAGCATTGGGCGACAGTAAAACGCCGTTCTGGTTTCTTCTAATATCTACAGTACTGAACATTGTTCTCGATTTGGTGTGCATCCTTGTGTTGGGGTGGGGAGTTGCAGGTGCGGCCATAGCAACGGTAGTTTCTCAAGGGGTATCAGCGCTGATGTGCTATAAGTATATGTACCGCAAGTTCGATATTCTTAAGACTGTTCCGGCTGACAGACGTTTCCGACCGGAATTGGCAAAACAGTTACTTTACATAGGTGCCCCTATGGGACTTCAGTTCTCTATAACAGCTATCGGCAGTATAATGCTTCAGAGTTCAAACAATGCTTTGGGTACGGCATGTGTGGCAGCATTTACGGCAGCCATGAGGATAAAGATGTTCTTCCTGTGTATGCTTGAAAGTCTTGGGATGGCGATGGCTACATATAGCGGGCAGAACTATGGAGCCGGAAAACCGGAGAGAATATGGCAGGGCGTAAAGGCTTCTATGATGCTTACTGTGGCTTATGTGGTTATGGTAAACTTGGTTTTATGGAATTTCTCCGAGGAGATAGCGATGTTGTTTGTTGATGCTACTGAAACAGAAGTATTAGCCGATACAGCATTGTTCCTGCATATATCGGCTTCATTTTTCATCTTTTTGGGTATGGTTTGTATATTCAGATATACCATTCAGGGAGCAGGTTATACTCAACTTTCCATGCTTTCCGGTGTGGCAGAGATGATAGCCCGTGTATTGGTAAGTGTGGTAGCTGTCCCTATGTGGGGATATTGGGCTGTCTGCTTTGGTGACCCCGTGGCTTGGATGTTTGCTGTGGCATTTCTTCTTCCTGCATTCAGATATGTTTATCGCAGATTACGCCATATAGTGGAAAAAGAGAAAGTCTTGCATACCGCATGATTTAGTTTTTCACTTTCATCCTTTTCCAGATGCATCGCGGTATGAGTTTCCAAAAGAATACCAATATGCTGTATTTCCAGTCTATCACTACTATTCTTTTATTTCTCCTTAAGGCTTTTACTATCAGCTTTGCGGCGTAGGGTGTCTTCATCAGCATAGGATAGTTCTTGCCGTCATTAAGCAGATTTGTAGCAACGAAGCCGGGACGTATGTCTGTGAAACGGATATTCAGTTTCTGCATTCCCGCAAGCTGTTCAAGTGCATCTATATATGTGTTCTGGAAGCTCTTTGTTGCTGAATATGCAGGTGCTATTCCCAATCCCTTTGTGCCGGCAATTGAACTTATAACTGCTATATGTCCATTGCCTTTCTTTTTGAAGTATCTGAAGGCTGTACCTACCAGTCTGGTAAATCCTGTTCCGTTTGTTTCAAGTGTGTTCAGTTCTATATCTGCATTAAGTATGGCATTCTGATATCCTATTCCCGAACTGTGGAAATACATATCCATACCTCCAAGTTCGTCAATCAAAGCGATGAGGGCCTTATCCGAGTTGCTGTCCTTTACGTCTATAGCTTTTATGCATACCTGTTCGGGAAATTCTGACTGTAGCATTCTTAAATTCTCTTCCCTGCGACCGGCCAGTCCTAATTTCCAACCATCTGAAAGCAGAAGTCGAGCCACTTCATAACCTAATCCAGAAGTTGCTCCCATAATTACTGCGCGTTTAGTATTGTTTGCCATTGCTGTTCTTTATCTGTTTGATTTTATTTCGTAAATAAACTCCTTGTATTCAGGTATATTCGCATTTCTCCCAAGATAATATCTTGATATCATAGGCATCTGCTCATTCAGGCTGATGAACTCTTTGCCTAAGTGACTGCAAAAAGCCATATATGCATTTCGGTTTGCCATGTTTCCTGCATCGTCCCTGTATATGGTGATGTAGTGGTTTGTCGGGCGTGCATGTACTAATTGGTTTATGTGCATGGCAAGATGCCTTGCTTCAAGAGGAGATATACAGCCCATAATGTTCGACATATTGAAAATTACAAGTTCCGGAAGTATGGAATGTGATTTCCAGAATCCGTCGTTTACAGCCGTTATGCGTGGATACATACTCCGTTTCACGTGTCTGTAGCTCTCGGATGTAAGGAATCTTTCGCTTGTCTGTCCTATTTCTTCCGTAGGATATATTCCCAAGTAATATATATCAGTATTATTCAGCTGCCTGCACAGGTCAATGAATGCCAGTCCTGATGCCGCAGACTCGTATGATATATCGCAGAAAACCACTCTGCCAGATACATTGCGTATGGCATTCCTCAGCCAGTTTCCGCAGTCTTCATACATAGCCATTGCAGCCGAGTATTGCTTCCTCATCTCGTGGAAGTTGAACAGTAGGGTGTACTCGTCGGACTTCAGTCCATGCAGAGAGGTGAAATCCGTTCTTCCGTATGAAATCAGTTCTTTTACATGTGGAATATCCATTCCTGACAAAGAGATATTCTCTGAATATTTTTTCTCTACTATATCCTTGAATGCCTGCTTAAATTCCGGTTTTATGGAATATGATTTGTCGTTAGTTTCCCAATTCATATCGTACGAAGGAATAGTAAAGTTGTCTTTGCAGAAATCTTCCGTATTTGTTTCTATAAATCCGTTATTCATGCGGATGTATTCCATCAGTTTGTAGAATGTGATGCTTGCGCTGAGGACTTGCGGATTGCCTGTCAGTATCATCTGTTTTCTTGCACGTGTGATGGCTACATTCAGTTTGCGGTCGATGATGGCATCCTCTTCGCGGAAAGTATTCGATGTCAGGAAATTCAGCTGACTGGTATTTCTTACGGTGAAGGAATATATAATAATATCCCTTTGGCTTCCCTGATATCTTTCTACGGTGTCGATGGAGATATTCATCAATTCCGGAATACCGAGAGATGAAATCTCCTTCCTTATCATTGCTATTTGGTTGCGGTAAGGCACAATGATTCCTACGGTCTTGTCTGCATCAAAATAGTTTTCTGTAAGGCCGTAAATTCTTTTCAGCAATGCAGCTATGATTCTTGCCTCGTTTATGTTGGCCTTATCAGAAGATGCAGAGATGTTGTCCGGTGTAGGTGCAGTGATGAAAACCATTCTCTTCGAAGTAAGAAGCTTTTCTATCATGTCCGGGTTTTCCGGCATCTGTGCATACGGCAAACTTTCTTCCTGATGGGGGAGAGGCACACACTCCAGACACTCACGGCTGTAGAACGTTGTATTAGGAAACTCTGCGATAGCCGGGTGCATTCGTCCCTGCTTCTTCAGTACACTTTTTGCTTTTTCGTCGCTCTGTCTGTATAGTCTTTCAAACAGAGAGTTTCTGCAATCGTATAGTCCTATAACATTCAGAAGCGGGTCTGTTACCTTGGCACATTCTGCGTTCTGCAGTGCTATGGCAGGCAGCTGTTTATAATCGCCTATAAGGACGAATTTGTCTATAGCATTATTGTTGCCGCTTCTAGCCGAGAGTATTCCTATCAGATCCGGTTCAAGAATCTGCGAAGCTTCGTCTATTATGGCTATGTCGAAGTGTTTTATGTCGAACAGATTGAGTCTGTTGTTTATGGCTGTAGTAGTTCCAACGAATATTCTTGTGTCAGAAATCTTCTTTTTGATATCAGCCAGTTTAGGGCAGTCTTCCAGTTGGTTTTTCAAAAGGAATGGTTCGAACCTTCTGTCGCACGACATTTCATGCCCAATACGTATAAAAGGTGTTTGGGATGCTATTCCGGAATCAACAAGCATACTGCAAATTTCGTCTACAGCCCTGTTGGTGTATGATAATAACAGCAGAGATGTATTCTTTTCCGAAAGAGCTTCTTCAACCATAAACCTTAGTGCACACGAAGTCTTGCCAGTACCCGGGGGGCCTACAAGCAGGAAATAATCTTTAGCTTGTTTTTCTTTTAGGATGATTTCATCAAAACGTCCGTAGTTTCCGTTCAGCTTTATATCATCATAGAATGCTGGTTCTCTGCTTCCCAAAAGAAGTTCCTTTCTGTCTGTGCGTGCAGAGAGGAAAGAGAAAAGTCCCCTTATTCCTGCTGATGCCGAAACGTCCGATGAGTCATGCTCTATGGCAAAGGTATCATTATCGCCACCTATGATATCTTTGTTCTGTTGTCCGTTTCTCAGTATTATGGTTATACTGTCTGGTGTTATTTCCGTTATGTTTCCTTTTATGAGAATTTCTTCTCTCACATCGGGATTATCGGTATACGGATAGAATATTACTATGTCTCCCTTTCTGAAATTAGGCAGGAAATCCTCTCCCTGTACTGGTATGCTAAGGTCTATCAGGTCATATCCCTTGTTTGGCGAACTCTTACGCTTGTCTTTTATTTTCAGGCCTGTAAGGATGTTACCGTTTTCTATCTTCTCAGCCAGTGGAGTATTCCAGACTGAGGCGAATCCTCTGGAAGAGTCGTCACTGCCACCCGTACGCGACATTACAGATTCTTTACAGACGAAAGTAAAGAAACGTTGGAAATAAGCCTTTTCCGGTGGTGAGCAGTGTTTCAGTGTCTGAATAGTTTTATACAATTCCGGCTCCTGAAAGTCATTCCACAGTTTGTTGTGCACCTGTAGTTCGTTCAGCAAGTCGGTATCTATTTCTTCAGTTACTTTCGAAATTGCTCCTTCGCTGAAAGTCATCTCGTTGCACACTATCATGTTTCTCAACTTGATACTCTCGCGGAACAGTTTGTTGCTGAAGTGTTCTATAATAAGTCCGTCCGTATATCTGGAATAAAGCAGGAAGGTCTGCATATCCTCTGTTGCTTTCCCGAAGTTATACATCAGAACGCCCTGATACAGCATCATCTGTATGAAATGGTCTTCCTTATGTCTTCTGTTGTATTCATCCTTTTTGCCGGCTTTTTGTTCTATCAGCACTTTGAAGTCCTTCTGGAGCAAGTCAACACGTCCTTGCAATCCAAGTTTCTCGCATATAAACGATGCCTCCAGCATAACTTTATTTCTGTCGAACGAAGGTATGCTGTGCGGAAGAATATCGTTTACGAAGGAGCGGATGTTCATCATCTGTGCCTGTGCCATTGTATGAAAATTGTCAGGAATAGGACAAGTACAGAAATCAAGTGCCTGTGCCGAGAAGAATTTTTTCAGACTACCGGAATATGTCACGGGCTGTGTAGTTTTTTCGTTTATATAATCGTCGAGAAACAGCCCAGCCAGATTACCCATAAGTATGTGGTGGGTATTTGCCTTAGGCTTAATACGGCTCATGAAATAGTTTAGAGGATGATGTCCGTACTCTCTGAAGCATGAAGCCAGCGAACTGATGTCGAGAAGAAAATCAGGATGGAGAATTATCAGCTCCGGTATATAGTGATTTTCCTCGTCAACTTTTACATTAAGCAGATTTATCTGCATGTTTTCCTCGAGCAAATCGTTCAGATACTGCATATCGCCATTGAATCCGCCTTTGGCATAGTTTATTACTATCATCGGATCCTCATCACTGTCAGTCGATGCGAAAATAAGATTTTCTGTCCAACTGTTTACCGAGGCTCTCACGTACGGGATGTGTGAAAGGCGTGTTCCGCTGTACGGGCGGTTGGAGTGCGGTATTTGTGGGAGTATTGAAGCCGGTATATCTTCTTCGAAGCCTAACGATATGAATCTTACTATTGCCCTGAGGTCATATAGATACTCATTCATGTCAGGGTGGAAATTATCTCCCATGGCAGAGTTACAGTTACGTCTCATTGTCTGTATGGCATATCTGTCCGAAGGGGTCATTTTTTTTTCCTTGCAGATAAAGTCCAGCCTTGAAAACATATTGGCAAATGAAGCTGTCACTCCAGTGGTGAGTTCATAGCATGCCTGTTGTAAGAGTTTATATAGCAAAATATACTTAGCCCGCAGGTTGTCTTGCGACGCTGCGGGCTGAGTATGAATTTTTTCTATTCTCTGAAAAAAATCAAAAGACTGTATGTCAATGTGTTCTGGTCTGTCTGCCATTATTAGTTTTCGCTAGGAATAACACTTAGATTATATATCAGGTAAGCTTTTTCCAAGTTGTTATATTCAGATTCACGTCCCTTATACTTATTGGTTACATCTTCTGATAACGTCATTTTCTCCTCTGAAAGATATAATGTAAGTATTTTATTTTCAGAAATTGTAATTTTAAATGATGATATTTCTTCTCCGTTGCCAGGATTGTATGATTTTGTTTCAATAAAACTTCCACTTTCGTACTGTTCATTTTCTGAAGGTAATATTTTTACTATACCATTATTGGAATTTGTATATAAAAATTCGAATTTTCCTCCATTCTTGATTGTGGACTCATTAATTATAAGATTAGAAATCTCTTTTTGTGTACCAACAGTTAGGTTATCACCTTCTACAACAGAACTTAAACTTTCAACTTTGTAATGCCTATCCTTTTTTTCTACTACAACTACAAATCGACTTTCATTCTTTTCGCTGTCGCTAATCCTAAGATAGCAGTTGCCTTCATTAACCGGTGTAATGGAAAGAATATTTCCATCGTATGAATATTTGAATATTTCAATATCCTTTTTGTTGATTATTTCAGGAAAATATTTACCGTTTCCTCCCTTGATGTTATACTGCTCGCCATCTGTGAATTTGGTAAGTTTTACAGTGTCATTGTTTGTTACGATAGTTTTTCCATCCTTGCTTGTCAATGTGATGGGAGAATAGCTTTCACCACACGAAGACAGTGAAGTGATAAACAATATACTAATAAAAGTAACAAATGCTGATAATAAATTTTGTTTCATTTTGCTTTGGTTTTTTGTTAATATATCGCAAAGATATATGTTTATGTTAGAAATTAAAAATTAGTAATGAATAATTTATGGGAATATTCAAGTAACTTTTGTTCTAAAATTCCATTATCTATTATTTTTTCCCGAAATTCTTATCTATTTTCAGTAGTGAAGTTACCCAGAAAGTAGCAGCCGTGCATATCATAATCCAGATGAAAAACATGCGGTATCCCATAGTCTCCTGTAGCCATCCTGCTATCATTCCCGGTAGCATCATCCCCAGTGCCATGAATGCTGTACAGATGGCATAGTGGGCAGTCTTGCTTTCTCCCTGCGAAAAATAAATCATGTAAAGCATATATGCAGTAAAACCAAAACCATATCCGAATTGTTCGATGAAAATACATAAATTTATAACAGCCAGACTGCTATGCTGGAAGAAACTCAGGTACACATAAACTATGTCGGGCAGTGATATTGCCCATACCATTGGCCAAAGCCATTTTTTCAGTCCGTGACGTGAAACTGCAATTCCACCAAGTATCCCGCCTATGGTTAGCCCTATTACTCCCACAGTACCTTGTGTGAAACCTATTTGTTCTGTAGTCATTCCCATACCGCCTTTATCCAAAGGATCAAGCAGGAATGGTATACCCATCTTGGCCAATTGGGCTTCCGGAAGTCTGTAGAGCAACATGAATAGGATGGCCGTAACAGCTTGTTCCTTTCTGAAAAACGAGCGGAATGTGCCAAGGAATGATGACAGGATATTTTCGGAACCATTATTGCTAATTTTTTTGTCCGATGAAGGATGCGGAAGTATGTATTTGTGATAAAGCCACAAACCAATGAACAGTCCAGATAGGATATAGAAAGTAATGCTCCATGCCCGACTGATGTTTCCGCTGTTACTTTCCAGATATCCGGCAAGCATAATCAGTCCTCCTTGTCCGGTGATGGTAGCAAGACGGTAGAATGTACTCCTGATGCCAACAAACAGTGCCTGGTCGTGCTGTGATAGTCCTATCATATAAAATCCGTCGGCAGCTATGTCGTGAGTGGCAGAACTGAATGCCATCAGCCAAAATATGGCTAGAGTGGTCTGCAGAAACGAATCTGTAGGGATTGTGAAAGCAATACCCGCTAGTCCGGCACCAATGAGCAGCTGCATGGAAGTTATCCAGTAGCGTTTGGTCTTTATTATATCGATGAACGGACTCCAAAGCGGCTTGATAACCCACGGGAGGTTCAGCCAACTGGTGTAAAGGGCAATTTCTGTGTTCGAAATCCCCATTCGCTTGTACATTACGAGCGATATTATCATTACTGCCACGTAGGGTAGTCCTTCGGCAAAATATAGCGAAGGCACCCATGTCCATGGTGAGCGTGTTTTCATTATTCTATTCATATGTTTATTTTAAAGAACAAAAGCTAATCTCCAACAACTAACAACTAATAACTAACAACTAATACACTCTCCTGATTTCAGCACCACTATAGTAGTGTAAAAGAATTTTATCGTATGAATATCCTTTTTCTCCCATCATGGCTGCACCAATCTGGCATAAACCTACTCCGTGTCCCCATCCGGCACCGGTAATGACAAAGCCTGAGGGAACACTGTCTGCAAGCTCAGTCTTGTCTACCACGAAAGCCGAACTGAACAAATGACTTTCCGATAATGCACGACGTATTTCCAGTTCTTTTCCGATAGTCATCGTACGCAGAGTTCCTACAATCTTCAGTTTTGAGATTCTTCCGGATTTACCCCTTTGTGTAGGAATAAGATCTTTTATATCGCCAAAGTCTATTCCGGTTTTTCTATGAATAAGGTCTGATATTTCCTTTTGCGAGTATTTCACCTTCCAGCGGTAGAAGTCGGTAGTTTCCTGGTCATAATTGTTCAGAATCTGTTTAAGAACTTTTTCATCGTGCGTATTGCAAAATGCTTCAGGAGTGGTACGTATCCATTTTTCAGCATTTTCTTCAATGCTTAAGTCAGGTTTTTCTTTGTTCCATGGATTGTCAGCTATCGGTTGCAGATACGGATAATCCTTGTCTTCCCAACATGTATCGAATGTTTCCGAAACACCACCACAACATTTTGAGAATCTGGCATCACATATTTCATCACCGTACATAAGTACCATTCCTTCCGTATCTTTCACTGCCTCTGCAACAGATGGGTTTGTGGCCTTCGTTATGCCCTGATACCTTTGACAGTGGTCGTCTGCACATACATCGAACAGTACATGGTCCTCGCGATCGTACCATCTGATTATAGTGTTTTCGTCTTTTATGAAACTTTGTTGTAATGATTTATATGCGTTTTTCCTGTCACGTTTTTCTATTTGTGCAAGGAGCCAGCTACGCGAAATCACTGCATGCGACTTCAGGAATTCTACTGATGACGTTGCATTCATTTCGGAAGAAATCACACTTACCAGATAGTCTTCAACAGACAGAATGTTTATAGCTATCACATTTTCCCCATTTGTAATCAGTCTCAGTTTTCCGGTGAAAGTCTGTTCTTCCTGTCTTTCCCAATGATAGGAGATACCTATGGTGACATTATGCAATGTAAACGAACAACTGTCGTTTTCAGGAGTAAACTCTATAGCCTCAAATTCTTTTTCGCACAATGAGATTTCTCCATTACCTTTTGTAGATGCCTTAAGCTCTCCAGTCATGATTTCCCCGTTCTGTGTCAGGTATTTGCCATTCAGCCTGAATGAAATTTCACTCCCGGCTGTGATTCCTACATTTATATATGGTTTTTCCATGATGCTACTTCCTTGTAAATCTTTTTTATGTCTGATTCTGTGATTTTCATGAAATCCTCTTCGCGTGGAGTTACTATAAGCCCAGCCATATCCAAGGCTCCCGGACTGACGAAAATCTGCTCCTCGCCTTCAGCGTAATAACATGACGGTCTGTGCTCTTTTCTAGGGAAATATGCAGCTATGAACTTATCTTCAGAGTCTCTCCATGCAAACATATTATATCGTGGTTCCATTTCTCCGTCATGCATAGTAAGTGAGGTAAGATAATTGGAAAGCAATCCACTATCAATGTTACCTGAACCGGAGACGAAAGCCTTTATTGGGCATATATAACCATTAACCGAGAAACTGGTACATATGTTTCCGTCCTGCATTTCAGTAGTTTCATCTTTTACAGCCGATTTGAATATTTCGTTCCATTGTGCTATAAAAGGAATGTCCTCCTTCCTGGCTGCCTGGAAATGGAAATGATCAGGCGCCGAGGCCCCGCATTTCGCACCATTGTAGAATATGGCATAATCATGTCCGAAATAATCCTCTACTTTCTGAAGCACCTTTCCGGGTAACTGCATATCCATCTTGTCGGCCATAGTCTGAGGCATATGCTCTTCCGAAGATATAGTCAGATGTCCAGGCAGTATAGGATATGGGTTAATTCTGATACTGAACTTCATGCCAGCATCAATGCTTATGGAATCCTGTTCCTCTGGTTTGTTTTTCATGCAGAGGAAGCACGGACGTGCCTCGATGGATGATTTGTCCAGTTTTGCCAGTGTTGAAACTGCTCTAGCGGGATTGAACTGAACCTTAATATTGTTTCCGTCAATACTGAAACATTTAGTTTTGATGTCTTTCAACGCTTCGTGGTTTTTGCGGCAAAGTTCCCATTTCTCGGACTGTGCAGTGATGAATCCTTCAGCCTCGTTTTGGGCCAGTCCGAGTCTTCTGTTTATCTCCAAAGTACGCAAACTGTCCTTATATGCATTGTTCTGGTTTATTTTCTCAACACTTAATGCAGCATCAGAGTTTCCTTCCCATCGGCGGCACAGATATACCACATCGTAAATTCTTCCAATTCTGTAATTTCTAGAGAAAGCCAGTCCCAGTGCATAGTCTTCACCATAGCTGGTGTTCGGTACTCTTATTTTGCGCAACAATGGAGTGTAGAAGGCACGTGGAGCGCCCAGCCCGTTTATACGCAAGGCATTGTTATGACCATTCTCGTCTGTCCATTCCTTGTGGTCTATCACACCCGGGGGCAATGTCTCCAGGCTGAAGTTTGTCATTCTGTATGAGCCTATCACCATAGCACATTTTTCTGAACGGAATTTGTCGACTATGGTTTGAAGTGTGCGAGGGCTGCTGTAGAGGTCATCGCTGTCAAGCTGTATTGCATATCGTCCGCATTCCGGATGGTCTATACCCATATTCCAGCATCCACCTATACCGAGGTCGGTACGTTCTGGAACAATGTGTATCACCTTCTCATTTCCTTTATATCTTTCTATACATTCAGATGTCCCGTCTGTAGAATGATTGTCTATTATTATAATGTTGAATTTAAAATCCGTTTCCTGATTCAGAACAGAATTTATAGCATCGTCTATTGTTTTCACTCTGTTCCTTACAGGTATAATGACTGAAGCTTCATAAGCAAAATCGCCTTCATTGGTATCTATCAGTCTGTTTCTTTTCGGGAGGTAGGCACCTATTTCCCTCAGATGATATGTAAATGCTTCTTCGCGTTCAATCTGTACGTTGCGGTTGCGAGGGTCTACATAGTCGAATTGCTTTTCTCCTGATTTTCGCAAGTCATCTTCCACTTCGGTATATAGAAATTCCCTTATATGAATGATGTCGGCGATTCTTGAAACTGCAAGTCTCAATGCATAAAGTCCGGAAAATGAATATTTCTTTTGTAGCATCAAGCTTTTGGCTGCTTTCTTGAAGATATCGGTTCTGAACATAATCAGCGAACCGAAGTCGAAATCATCGCGTACACTTCCTGTCTGGTAGTCGATAACAGGATGTGGCATGCGCGTTCCGTCCTTCATTATGTAGTGGTCGGCATAGGCCATACCGGCATTGCCAGGCACCAGATAGTCTGCCATACGTTCTATAGCTTTATAGCCTAAACTTAGTGGAAAAGGTTTCGTGTATAGCAATATAAAATCAGTCTCAGTATGTTTTGCTATTTTTATAAGCTCATCTGTAGAATTTATATTGTTGACACTTGTTTGGTTTATTATTTTCACTCTTTTACATTCCGACATGATATGTTCGTTTACATTATCATCCTCAGAAACGGTGAAGCATGTTATGTCTTTATTCATTGTCTGTCTATTTAGTTATGTAGGTCGGCGGCATTGCTGCCGCTTTCCCCATTAAGAACTGTACGTGCGACTTTCACCGCATACAGCT
>CALUPA010000062.1 GCA_944322395.1 uncultured Phocaeicola sp. | reverse complement strand
TTTCAAGGCCAATTTAGCGGTAAAACTGGATGGATTAAGCCGTTCAGAGTGGGTGGGGATGCTCCGTTTTCGGCAATGTATCCAATAAAATATTATAAGACAGAAGAGTTATTAATAGGAATAGGGAGAGTAATATATAATATATTCGTTTACATTGAATTTTAATATTAAAATGAAGTTTCTACTATTAATAATCAGTTCTAATAATTATAAAAGATGTTTGCTATTTGGATGACGAATTTATTGGATAAAGTGTAGTAAATATTGATATTCAGGAAGCATTTAATAAAAGTTAATATAGTAAGTGTTATAATAAATATAGTTGTTATTTATTTAAAACGCTAACCTTTTTTGTATGAAACATTTAAGTATTATATGTATGAGTCTTGCTATGATGTCACTAACAGTGTCATCGTGTAATGAAAATGTAAAGAATCAAATTGTAGATTATACTCAGTTTGTAAATCCTTTTATTGGAACAGATTTTACAGGTAATACTTATCCAGGAGCTCAGGTACCATTTGGTATGGTACAGCTTAGTCCGGATAATGGTTTGCCAGGATGGGATAGAATAGCAGGATATTTTTACCCTGATAGTACAATAGCTGGATTTAGTCATACACATTTGTCAGGTACAGGTGCAGGCGACCTTTATGATATTTCATTTATGCCAGTTACTTTACCGTATAATGAAGCAGAGCAACCTTTAGGTATACATTCTAAATTTTCACATAAGAATGAGAGTGCATATGCCGGATACTATCAAGTACTTTTGGAAGATTATGGCATTAATGTAGAACTTACTGCAACAGAAAGGTGTGGTATTCAACGATATACTTTCCCTAAGGCAGAATCCGCAATATTCTTGAATCTAAGAAAAGCTATGAATTGGGATGAAACTCAGGATTCTTATATTGAACAGGTGGATTCTGTTACTTTAAAGGGATATAGATTCTCGAATGGTTGGGCAAGAAATCAGAAGGTGTATTTTTATACAAAGTTCTCCAAACCGTTTGACGGACTGGAACTTGATAAAGCTGCAATCTTAAAAGATGGTAAGGAAATAGGTCTTAGCTATATAGCAAAGATTTATTATAATACTGCAGAAAATGAACAGGTGATTATAAGGACTGCAATTTCCGGAGTTAGTATGGAGGGAGCTGAAAGAAATTTTATGGCTGAGGCTTGTGACAGTGATTTTGATTCATATCTAACCAAAGCTAAAGGTATGTGGAATGATGTTTTGGGAAAAGTTGATGTCACAAGTGATGATGTTGATGAAAAGACCACTTTCTATACAGCCCTTTATCATAGTATGTTGGCTCCTACTATTTATGGAGATGTTAATGGAGATTATTATGGACCTGATGGTAGTGTGCACAAGGCTGATGGCTGGACTAATTATAGTACTTTTTCACTTTGGGATACGTATAGGGCTGCACATCCTTTGTTTACTATTGTACAGCCACAGAGGGTTAATGATATGGTAAAATCTCTTGTGGCCTTTTCTGAGCAAAATGGACGATTGCCTGTATGGAATATGTATGGATCTGAAACTGATATGATGATTGGGTATCATTCAGTTCCTGTAATAGTGGATGCATATCTTAAGGGGATAGTCGATTTTGATCCGGTTTCAGCTTTGAATGAGTGTGTAAAAACAGCAAATCTTGATGATTATAGAGAAATTGGCCTGTATAAAAAAATGGGTTATATACCATATGATGTTGTGGATAAATATAATAGTGATAACTGGTCATTGTCAAAAACTTTGGAATATGCTTTCGATGATTATTGTATAGCACTAATGGCTGAAAAAATGGGTGAAAAAGATTTGGCTGATGATTTCTATAAAAGGGCTTCTAATTATAGAAATGTATTTAATGATAAGACATCTTTTATGCAACCTAGGGATAGTAAGGGTGATTTTATTGCAGGATTCAAGCCTGAAGAATATACACCTCATATTACAGAAAGTAACGGATGGCAATATCTATGGTCTGTTCAGCATGATATTGATGGACTGGTAGAACTGATTGGAGGCAAGGCTCGTTTTGAAGAGAAATTAGACAGTATGTTTACTTTAACACCAAAGGAAAACGAAGAACTTCCAATATTCAGTACGGGAATGATAGGGCAATATGCACACGGTAATGAGCCGAGTCATCATGTAGCCTATCTGTATAATTATACTGATAATTCATGGAAAACTCAGAAATATGTATCTGAGATAATGCACGAATTATATAAAAATACGCCTGATGGCTTGTGTGGAAACGAGGATTGTGGACAAATGTCTGCATGGTACGTATTGAGTGCGATGGGATTCTATCCGGTAAATCCAGTGTCGGGAGAATATGAAATAGGAACACCAATGTTCCCTGAAATGAAAATAAAATTTGCTGATAATAAGATTTTTACGATATTTGCAAAAAATGTCAGTCGCGATAACTGTTATGTCAAATCTGTAAGACTGAATGGAGAGTTACTGACTAATTTGTCAATTAAACATGAAGATATAGTAGATGGTGGAGTCTTAGAGTTTGAAATGACTGATGTGCCGGGAGATAAATAGAAGATGAATGATTTAGGATAAAGAAATAATAAGATAGGTATGGTTAGTTATAAGATGATTAAGGACTTTTTCGAAGGAAAATGTTGCGATGATGAAAAGAAAATAGTATTAGGGTGGATAAATGCTTCAGAACAGAATAGAGAGCGTTTCTTGAGATGGGAGGAGATGTATTTCCTCGGTAAACATAATATTTCGGATGAGAAATGTTTAAAGGCTGAACAGAAATTGTTGGCAAGAATAGAAAACCAAAAGAAAGAACATAATGTAAAGATTAGAAGAATGTCTGGTTTTATGAGGTATGCCGCTGTTTTTGTTGGTATTATTGTTTTGTCTGTTTTGGCTTATTTTCGCTTTGAAGGTAATGATGCTAATATGATAAGATTTTCTACTGCAGATGGAGAAACAAAACAATTGGTATTACCGGACGGAAGTAAAGTGTGGCTAAATGAAAATACTACATTGGAATATGCCGAGAATTTTGAGGACGATGTAAGAAGACTTAATCTTAATGGTGAAGCTTATTTCGAAGTTACATCAAACAAGCATAAGCCTTTTGTTGTGAAAGGCTCAACAATGCAGATAGAGGTACTTGGTACGAAGTTCAATTTTAAGAATAGTGACAAATGTAGAATAGCAGAAGCTTCGCTGCTTGAAGGAGAAATTAAAGCAAGTGGAAATGCAAATGAGGGACTTATAACGTTGTCACCAGGGCAAAAGGTAGAACTGAATGTATATACGCGACAAATGAAGGTATCTAATACAGATGCTGAAATTGATGCAATATGGCATAATGATTTTGTCCAGCTTACAAATGCTAATATATATGATATAGCTTTGTTACTGGAAAAAATATATAAAGTCAATATAGTATTGTCGCCCGAGATAAATAAAGTAAATACATACTCAGGAGCTTTACAAAAGAAAAAAAATATAAGAGAAGTTTTGGATATTTTGAGTCATACCATTCATTTTAATTATACTATAAATAAGAAAAATATATTTTTATCTGTAGAGTAATAACCTTAAATAATTATGATAATGAATAAGTTTTTATTCATGCCTTTTTTGGCATTTGCATTATGTGCATGCAATACTACGGAAATCACGGAAACGGATTATGCTGGTATCGTTAATCCGTTTATAGGAACAGGTGGACATGGACATACTTTCCCCGGACCGGTTGTACCTAATGGAATGATACAGCCAAGTCCTGATACTAGAATTGATGGATGGGATGCTTGTTCAGGATATTATTATGAAGATTCTTCAATTAATGGATTTTCACATACTCATGTCAGTGGAACAGGATGTGCAGATTATGGTGATATATTGATAATGCCAACTGTAGGAGAACAGACTTACTTAAATCAGGATTTTACCAGTCAGTCACTCCCATATGCATCAACTTTCTCACATGAGAATGAGGTGGCAGTACCTGGATATTATTCGGTAATGCTTGACAGATATGCAGTAAAAGCAGAATTGTCTGCTAGTAAGAGAGCTGCTATTCATAGATATACTTTTCCTGAAAGTACAGAATCCGGTTTTATTGTAGATATGGATTATTCTATTCAGAGACAGGAAAACCTGAATATGCATATTGATGTGTTAAGTGATACTGAGTTATGCGGATATAAGACTACAAAGTATTGGGCTTTCGAACAAAGAATTTGTTTTTATGCAAAATTCTCTAAACCTTTCTCTTATGAAATTTATAAAGATACAGTAACCGATAATAAGGGAAAGAGACAACCTTTATATAAAGCACTGCTTAGTTTTGACACAAAGAAAGATGAACAAGTGTTAGTTAAAGTGGGAGTCTCTGCTGTAGATGTGGATGGAGCAAAAAAGAATGTGGAATCTGAAATTCCTGATTGGGATTTTGATAGAGTAAAGAATGCTGCTTATCAGGCATGGAACAAGTATTTGTCAAAAATTGACATAAAGACGGAAAATGCAGACGAAAAAGCTATTTTTTACTCAGCCTTGTATCATACAGCTATAAGTCCTAATCTTTTTACAGATGTAGATGGACGTTATCTTGGTATGGACCTGAAAGTACATCAGGGGGATCCTGAAAAACCTGTATATACAATATTCTCGTTGTGGGATACATTTAGAGCATTGCATCCATTATTGTCTATTATTGATCCTGATTTGAATAATGATTTTATAGCTTCTTTGCTATTAAAACATAAAGAAGGTGGAATATTCCCTATGTGGGACTTGGCATCAAATTATACAGGTACAATGATTGGCTATCATGCTGTATCGTTAATAGCAGATGCTTATACAAAAGGCTATGCTAATTTTGATATAAAGGAAGCATACGAAGCTTGTTTGCGTGCAGCAGAGTATGATACAACAGGAATTAATTGTCCTGACTTGGTTTTGCCTTGCCTTATGCCAAACGCAAAGCATTATAAGAATACTTTAGGGTATGTGCCTTGTGACAAAGACCATGAATCTGTAGCAAAGGCCTTGGAATATGCTTATAACGATTATTGTATTTCTGTAATGGCCGAAGCTAATTATGATTTTAAGAATGCTGAAAAATATAAGGAATATTCTAAGGCATATCAGATATATTTTGATCAATCTACCAGATTCATGCGTGGATTAGATTCAAAAGGCAAATGGCGTACTCCTTTCAACCCAAGAGCCTCTAACCATAGAAGTGATGATTACTGTGAAGGTACAGCCTGGCAGTGGACATGGTTTGTTCCGCATGATGTTAAGGGATTGATTGAACTTATGGGAGGAAAAACTAAGTTTACTGAAAAACTGGATTCTCTGTTTACTGCAGATTCTTCATTGGAAGGTGAGTTGGTATCTGCTGATATCACCGGGTTGATAGGACAATATGCACATGGGAATGAACCTAGTCATCATATAATTCATTTATATAACTATGCCGACCAACCTTGGAAAACTCAAGAGCTAGTTGATAGTGTATTTCATAGTCAATATCATAATGCTCCAGACGGACTTTCAGGTAATGAGGACTGTGGACAGATGTCGGCATGGTATATTATGAATTCAATAGGTTTCTATCAGGTGTGTCCTGGTAAACCTGTGTATTCTATCGGACGTCCATTGTTTGAAGAGGTTACAATAAATTTACCAAACAATAAAAAGTTTACAGTAAAAACAGTAAATAACGCAAGAGAAAATAAATATATTGAGAAGGCATTGTTGAACGGTGTATCTCTGGAAAAACCATTTATAGAACATAAAGATATAATGAATGGAGGAGTTATAGAGTTCACTATGACGGATAAACCTTCTAAATGGGGATACGTAGCAGAAAAATAATTATTAAACCTATAAAAAAGAAAAACCATGAAAAAACTATTGTTGCCTATATTATTTATATGGGTTTCGTTAGCTGTTTATGCAACAAATTATGCAGATTATGTAAATCCGCTGGTAGGAACACAGTCCGCTTTTGAGTTGTCAACAGGAAATACTTATCCCGCGATTGCAAGACCTTGGGGTATGAATTTTTGGACACCTCAGACTGGAAAAATGGGTGACGGATGGCAATATACTTATAATGCTTATAAGATAAAAGGTTTTAAACAGACTCATCAGCCTAGTCCGTGGATAAATGATTATGGACAGTTTTCTATAATGCCCGTGGTAGGAAAACCTGAGTTTGATGAAGAAAAACGTTCTAGTTGGTTCTCTCATAAAGGAGAAGTTGCCAAAGCATACTACTATAAAGTATATTTGGCTGAACATGATGTTGTAACAGAGTTGACTCCGACTGAAAGAGCAGCTATGTTTAGATTTACTTTCCCTGAAAATGAGAATTCATATGTAGTAATAGACGCATTCCATAAAGGAAACTTTGAAGAGAGTCCTTATATAAAAGTTGATGTAGAAAAAAACAGAATCATAGGTTATACTACAAGAAATAGTGGAGGAGTACCTGCAAACTTTAAAAACTATTTTATAATAGAGTTTGACAAGCCTTTTTCTTATACAGCTACAGTGGCTAATGGAAAGTTGGACGAAAATGCTAATGAACAGCACGCTGACCATGTACACGCCGTAATAGGTTTCAGTACAAAGAAGGGTGAAAAAGTACATGCGCGTGTTGCATCATCATTCATCAGTTACGAACAGGCTGAAATAAATCTTAAAGAGTTAGGTAATGATAATTTCGATACTATTGTTTCTAAAGGTAAGGATTCATGGAATAATGTCTTAGGTAAGATAGAGGTTGAAGGTGGAAACCTCGACCAATATAGAACTTTCTATTCATGTCTTTACCGATCATTACTTTTCCCAAGAAAGTTTTATGAAATAGATAAAGAAGGACAGGTGGTTCATTATAGTCCTTATAACGGTGAAGTTCTTCCTGGATATATGTATACGGATACAGGTTTTTGGGATACATTCAGATGTTTATTCCCATTGCTCAATATGATGTATCCGTCTGTAAACAAAGAAATTCAGGAAGGATTAATCAATACTTATAAAGAAAGTGGCTTCTTCCCAGAATGGGCAAGTCCAGGACACAGAGGTTGTATGATTGGAAATAACTCTGCGTCAGTACTGGTTGATGCGTATATGAAGGGTGTTAAGGTAGAAGATTTGGAAGCTCTTTATAAAGGTCTTATACACGGAACGAATAATGTTCATCCTGAGGTTTCTTCAACAGGACGTTTAGGCCATGAATATTATAACAAGCTTGGATATGTTCCTTACGATGTGAAGATAAATGAGAATGCTGCACGTACATTGGAGTATGCTTATAATGACTGGTGTATTTATAAACTGGCTAAGGAACTAAAACGTCCTAAAAAAGAAGTGAATCTTTACGCCAAACGTGCTATGAATTATAAAAACCTTTTCGATAAGGAGTCTTGTCTGATGAGGGGACGTAATGAGAATGGAGAATTTATGAAACCTTTTTCTCCTCTGAAGTGGGGTGATGCATTTACAGAAGGTAATAGTTGGCATTACTCATGGTCTGTATTCCACGACCCTCAGGGATTAATAGATTTGATGGGAGGTAAGGAACAGTTTGTGGTTATGCTCGACTCTGTATTTTCTGTTCCGCCTGTGTTTGATGAAAGTTATTATGGTCAGGTTATACATGAAATTCGTGAGATGACGGTAATGAACATGGGTAACTATGCGCATGGAAACCAGCCTATCCAACATATGATATATTTGTATAACTATGCCGGACAGCCATGGAAAGCACAGTATTGGTTGAGAGAGGTGATGAATAGAATGTATTCTGCTACTCCTGATGGCTATTGTGGTGATGAGGATAATGGTCAGACATCTGCCTGGTATGTATTTACAGCTTTAGGATTTTATCCTGTATGTCCAGGAACTGATGAATATGTATTGGGAGCTCCATTGTTCAAAAAGGCTGTTTTGCATCTTGAAAACGGAAAAGAGGTGGTTATCAACGCAAACGGAAATGACGATGTAAACAGATATATAAATAATATGAAGTTTAACGGAGCAGACTATTCGAAGAATTATATCAACCATTCTGAATTAATGAAGGGCTGTACGATAGATATTCAGATGGATAGTAAACCTAATACACAACGTGGTATAGGCTTGTCGGATGCTCCATATTCATTCTCTAACGAAAAGAAATAATTGTTATGAACAGCGGAGGAACAAACCGTAAAAGCCCTATAGCTTGGGTACCGTCAGCATATTTTGCCATGGGACTACCTTTTGTAGTCCTAAATATGGTGACGGTGCTTATGTTCAAAGGATTGGAAGTTGATGATAAACTTATTACATTTTGGACATCATTGATTCTTCTTCCATGGACACTGAAACCTTTGTGGAGTCCTTTTCTTGAATTGTTCAAGACAAAGAAATTTTTTGTTGTAGCAACACAATTGATTACCGGAATTGCATTCGGACTTGTAGCACTCTCATTGAATCTGAACAGCTTCTTTAGCATCTCCATTGCGTTGCTGGCTATAGTAGCCTTTAGTGGGGCGACACATGATATAGCATGCGATGGAGTTTATATGAGTGAGTTGTCTAATTCAGAACAGGCTAAATATATAGGATGGCAAGGCGCATTTTATAATATAGCAAAAATTGTTGCTACTGGAGGTCTGGTTTATCTTGCAGGGTACTTTATTGAAACATACTCTGCTGCAGGAACAGTGTTGGAAGCTAACAAGAAATCATGGATGACAATAATGTTGATATTGTCTGGTGTGATGATATTATTAGCTTTATATCATATGTTCGCCTTACCTTCATCAAAGAATGCAAAAGCAAAAGGACAAAGAAGTGGAAAAGAAATATTGTCCGAATTATATAATGTATTGTCTGATTTCTTTCACAAAAGTCATATTGTATATTATATATGTTTCATTATCCTGTACAGATTTGCAGAAGGTTTTGTAATGAAGATTGTGCCTTTATTTTTGAAGGCAGCAAGGGAAGCTGGTGGCTTGGGATTGTCTGAGAAAGAGATTGGACTTTATTATGGAACATATGGTGCTGCAGCATTTGTTTTAGGGTCATTGCTAGCAGGATATTATATATCAGCAAAAGGATTAAAGAATACTTTATTTACTTTATGTTGTATCTTTAATTTGCCTTTTGTGGTCTATGCTTTTTTAGCTTTTTTCCAACCAGAGAATGGTCTGATAATATGTAGTGGAATAGTGTTCGAGTATTTCGGATATGGTTTTGGCTTTGTAGGACTGACATTGTTTATGATGCAGCAAGTGGCTCCGGGTAAACACCAGATGGCACATTATGCTTTTGCTTCAGGGATAATGAATCTGGGAGTTATGATTCCTGGTATGATGAGCGGATGGGTTTGCGAAACGCTAGGAGAATGGTTTGACAGACCAGGAGGGTATGAACCGTTCTTTATATTTGTTTTGATAGCAACAATACCTGCTTTCCTGATAACTTATTTCATTCCGTTCAAGTATAATCAGGATGGTACACTTATAGAAGGACAGAGAGATTGATAATTTGATTATATAACATTTAAATCTAATAAGTATGACAGAGAAATTTATTATGCCATGGGAAGAACGCCCGGCTGGTAGTAACGATGTAATGTGGAGATATTCTAAAAATCCTGTTATAGGTAGATATCACATTCCAACATCTAATAGTATATTCAACAGTGCAGTAGTTCCTTTTGGAGATGGCTTTGCCGGAGTTTTCCGTTGTGACAATAAAGCTGTACAGATGAATATTTTTGCAGGTTTCAGTAAGGATGGTATAAACTGGGAGATTAATCATGAACCAATACAGTTTAAGGCCGGAAATACAGATATGATAGAGTCGGAATACAAGTATGACCCTCGTGTGACATGGATTGAGGACCGTTATTGGATTACATGGTGTAACGGATATCATGGACCTACTATAGGAATTGCTTATACTTTCGATTTCAAAGAATTCTTCCAGTGTGAAAATGCATTTCTTCCATTTAACAGAAATGGTGTGTTATTCCCGCAGAAAATAAATGGTAAGTATGCTATGTTAAGTCGTCCGAGTGACAATGGACATACACCGTTTGGTGATATATATATCAGCTATAGTCCTGATATGAAATATTGGGGTGAACACAGATGTGTGATGAAAGTTACTCCTTTCCCAGAGAGTGCATGGCAGTGTACTAAGATTGGTGCAGGTTCTGTTCCATTCCTTACAGACGAAGGTTGGCTTATGTTCTATCATGGTGTTATTACAACATGTAACGGATTCAGATACTCAATGGGTGCTGTAATACTCGACAAGGATAATCCTGAAAAGGTATTGTATCGCACACGTCCTTATCTTCTAGCTCCTGCTGCTCCTTATGAACTTCAGGGAGATGTGCCTAACGTAGTATTCCCATGTGCTGCCTTGCAGGATGGCAAAAGAGTTGCCGTATATTACGGTGCTGCCGATACTGTCGTTGGTATGGCATTTGGTTATATTTCTGAGATAATAGATTTCGTAAAACGTAATTCTATAGTATAAGGATAATAACCTTTACTGGTAGTTATAAATAATTATGAAAAAACTACTATTATATATTTTTCTTTCAGTATCTGCCGGTATTGTTTCCGCACAACAGCCGGCAGATTATGTAGATCCGTTTATAGGTACTACTAATTTTGGTACGTGCAACCCTGGTGCTGTATGCCCAAACGGAATGATGTCTGTGGTTCCATTTAATGTTATGGGTTCGGCGGATAATAAATACGACAAGGATGCGCGTTGGTGGTCTACACCGTATGATTATACAAACAGTTATTTCACCGGATTTTCTCACGTAAACCTCAGTGGAGTAGGATGTCCTGAACTTGGATCTTTACTTTTGATGCCTACTACCGGTGAACTGGATGTAGATTATAAGAATTACGGTAGTAAATATGAAAAGGAAACCGCTTCTCCAGGATATTACAGTATATATCTGAAAAAGTATAATGTGTTGGCAGAGGCCACAGCTACTCTAAGAAGTGGTTTGACCCGGTTTACTTTTCCAAAAGGAAAAAGTAATATCCTGCTTAATCTTGGCGAAGGCCTGACTAATGAAACCGGAGCTTTCGTAAGAAAGGTGAATGATACGGAAATAGAGGGTATGAAACTTCTTGGCACTTTCTGTTATAATCCTCAAGCTGTTTTTCCTATATATTTTGTTATGAGAGTCAGTAAAGCCCCTGAAGAATCAGGTTACTGGAAAAAGCAGAGAAAAATGTATGGAGTTGAGGCTGAGTGGGACAAAGACAATGGAAAATACAAGATATATGATAAGTATGGAAAAGATATAGCCGGTGATGACATTGGAGTATGGTATACATTTAATACATCAGAAGGTGAAGAAATTGAGGTATCTATAGGAGTATCTTTTGTAAGTATCGCCAATGCCAGAGAAAATCTGGATAAGGAACAGTCCGGAAGACATTTCTCCGAAATACGTCAGGAAGCAAGAAACAAGTGGAACGACGATTTAGGCAGAATAATGGTGGAAGGTGGAACAAAGGAACAGAAGACTGTATTCTATACAGCCCTTTATCATACACTTATTCATCCTAATATCCTGCAGGATGTAAACGGACAATATCCTTCGATGGAAGGCAATGAGATACTTTCAACCAAAGGAGATAGGTATACAGTATTCTCTTTGTGGGATACATACAGAAATCTCCATCAACTGATGACCCTTGTATATCCTGAAAGGCAAATTGAAATGGTAAAGACCATGCTGGATATGTACAGAGAACATGGCTGGCTTCCAAAATGGGAACTTTATGGAAGAGAAACACTTACTATGGAAGGAGATCCTAGCCTGCCGGTCATAGTCGATACATGGATGAAAGGCCTCAGAGATTTCGATATTGATCTGGCATACGAGGCAATGTATAAGTCTGCTACAATGCCAGGAAAAGATAATCTGATGCGTCCTGATAATGACGATTATGTTTCAAAGGGATATGTACCGTTGATGGAACAGTTTGATAATTCGGTATCTCATGCTTTGGAATATTATATTGCCGATTATGCCTTGTCTACCCTTGCTAAAGAACTTGGAAAGAAAGACGATGCAAAGATGTTCTACAAGCGCTCTATGGGGTATAAGAACTATTATTGCAAAGAGTTTGGAACCTTACGTCCTATTTTGCCTAATGGAGAATTCTATGGCCCGTTTGATCCTATGCAGGGAGAAAATTTCGAGCCAAGTCCAGGATTTCATGAAGGAAATGCATGGAACTATACATACTATGTACCGCATGACGTAAAAGGACTGGCAAAACTTATGGGAGGAAAGAAGAAGTTTATAGATAAACTTCAGATGATATTCGACAAAGGTTATTATGACCCTGCAAATGAGCCGGATATTGCATATCCTTATCTCTTCAGCTATTTTAAAGGCGAGGAGTGGAGAACGCAGAAGACAGTCAAGATGTTGCTTGAAAAATATTTCAAACCTACTCCTGACGGTATTCCTGGAAACGATGATGCAGGTACTATGTCGGCATGGGCAATATTCAGTATGATGGGATTTTATCCGGATTGTCCCGGAGTGCCGGAATATACATTGACGGATCCTACATTCGACAAGATAACTATAAGTCTGAATCCTAAGTATTATAAGCAGAAACAGCTTGTAATAGAGGTTGTGGATGATGAAAAAAATACCGACGGGTATATCAAACGTATAGAAATGGGAAATTCTTCGTGTGGTTATAGAGTGAATCACAATTCACTAGTGGAATCAGGAACTTTAAGGTTCTACAAGTAATATGCTATTTTTTTGTTACGTCAGTCATTATCAACGTGTATAATGACTGACGTAAATTTTATCTCTTGATTCGTACTGCTTTCTGATACCAATAGGTATTGTAGGCGATTTCACCCCATCATTCAATATCTTTTCTGAATGCTCTACATAAATATCATCCCATAACTCTGAATCAATAAATGACTGTAGTAGGGTAGTGCCGCCTTCAACCAGCAGTGACTGTATTTTCCTTTCATAAAGTACTGTGAGAATCTGCGGTAATATATCTTTTGAGAAATCTATAGTGATATAATCAAGATTCGCTTCATTGGCTTTTTCTTTTTCCGTAAATACTAGTGTTGGCGTGCTGTGGTCGAATAGTTTCAGATGTGAAGGTAATAAGAGTGTGCGGTCTATCACTAACCTTAGTGGGTTTGCTCCATACCAATTGCGTGTGGTTAGTGAAGGATTGTCCAGTAATGCAGTCCTCCTGCCTACTAGTATAGCCTTATGCTCTGCTCTTTGCTTGTGTACGTACATTGATGTAATTGGAGTTGACAATACGACAGGCGAGCCGTTTTCACGTTTTATGTCGATAAATCCGTCTGCCGATTCAGCCCATTTCAGTGTAATATAAGGGCGTTTTTGTGTGTTGAATGTCACAAACCTTTTGATAAGATTTTTACATTCTTCTTCCAGCACTCCTACTGTGACGTCAATACCTGCGTTTCTCAGCTTTTGTATACCTCTGCCGGATACTTGCGAAAAAGGGTCTATACAGCCTACCACAACACGTGGAATACCCTTGCTTATAATTAGGTCGGCACATGGAGGTGTCTTGCCGTAATGAGAGCAAGGCTCGAGACTTACATATATGGTAGATTCCTTTAGTAGGCTTTCGTCTTTTACTGAGCGAATGGCATTGACTTCGGCATGTCCTTCTCCACATCTGGCATGATAACCTTCTCCGATAATTCTGCCATTGTGTACTATCACTGCTCCTACCATCGGATTGGGAGCTGCATTACACAGCCCGTTCGATGCAAGTTCTATACATCTGCGGATATATTTCTCATCTGTAGTCATATTCTTGAGCTTTTTTCTTACTTTTGCACATTATGCATCCAATATATACCTATATACGACAAGAACTTTCCGGTTTCTATCCGGATGCCGAGGCTGCAGCCATGGCAAAGCATATACTGACAGAGAAGTTTCAGCTGTCGGCTCTTGACCTATACGCAGGCAAAGATATGAATTTTTCATCAGAAAATCTTTCGGAGGTAAATGATATTCTAACCCGTCTTAAATCGTATGAACCTTTGCAATATATAATCGGTGAGACATGGTTTTGCGGGTTTCGCTTTAAAGTCACTCCTTCTGTACTAATACCTAGACCGGAAACAGCCGAATTGATAGATTGGATAGTAAATGATAACAAACGTTGCGGAATACATGTTCTTGACATTGGTACAGGAAGTGGATGTATACCAGTTTCGCTTTCATTGATGATGAACTCTCCTGCTGTGTCGGCATGGGATATCTCCGAGCAGGCACTGTCTGTTGCTTCAGAAAATGCGCGTATGAATAATGTAGATATTGCCTTTAGTCGTGTAGATGTGCTTGGTACAGACATTCCCGATATAAAGACTGATATTATAGTCAGTAATCCGCCATATATAACAGATAGTGAGAAAACTGATATGGAGAAAAACGTCCTTGACTGGGAACCGGATTTGGCACTCTTTGTACCTGATGATGACCCGCTTCGTTTCTACAGACGTATAGCAGAGATAGGTCTTGATATTCTGAATTGCGATGGCTTGATTTATTTTGAAATAAACAGGGCTTATGGTAAGGAAACTATGGAGATGCTTTTTTCTATGGGATATAAGAATATAGAATTGAGGAAAGATTTGTCCGGTAATGACAGAATGATAAAAGCTGTACGACCATGAAAGAATACTCAGAAAAAGAATTAATGAACAAGGCTGAAGCTTTTTGTTCAGCAGTAGAGAGATGTCCGTCGGATGTTGAAATGAAGCTGAAGGGATGGGGAGCAACTCCTGAAACCATGGCTGAAGTTATGGCTCATCTCTTTAAGGAAAAGTATCTTGACACAATTCGTTTTTGCAGTGCGTATGTGCACGACAAGTATCGTTTCAATCAATGGGGTAGGGTGAAAATAGCTCAGTCATTACGCATTAAAGGGCTTAGTCAGGAGGAAATTAATGCCGGAATGGAGAATATAGACGAAGAGGAATATAATGAAATTCTACAAAACTTATTGAAACAGAAACAAAGGACAATCAAGGCTGGAACTGATTATGAGCGAAATGCTAAGCTGATAAGATTTGCTGTCGGAAGGGGATTTGCTATGCAGGAAATACTGAAATTTGTAAAAGGTGATTTCGAATAGAGGATGAATATTCTGGGTGACATACGTGATTTCTTTTTCCCACGTATCTGTGTGTGTTGTGGAAAGCTGCTTTCTTCTCAGGAAGAGGGCTTGTGCGTTTCGTGTATGTCTTCGCTCCCTTTGACTGGGATACGTAATACTCCAGAGAATGAAATGGAACGTCTTTTCTGGGGAATTTTTCCTATAGAGCGGGCAACGTCCTTATATTATTATGCGCGTGGAGGTTCTGTATCTAAAATACTTCATGGAATGAAGTACTATGGAAGAAAACGGCTTTGTAAGCAAATGGGGCGTCTTATTGCTACAGAACTGTCAAATACCAGCTTCTTTGATGGTATAGATTATATAATCCCTGTACCGTTGCATAAAAGCAGACTCAGAGATAGAGGATATAACCAGTCTGAGTTGTTGGCAAAAGGTATTTCAGAGTTAACGTCTATACCAGTAATAACAGATGCGTTGATAAGGACTCACAACAATGCCACCCAAACTCATAAATCGGCTTCGGAGAGGTGGGAAAATGCCGAAGGATTGTTTAAAACTACAGAAAATGCATATTCGTTACATAGCAAACACCTGCTTTTAGTAGATGATGTTTTAACTACTGGAGCTACAATTTCATCTTGTATTGACGCGCTTAAAACTGTGGACTCTGTTAAAATAAGTATTGTAACACTAGCATGGACAAAATCTTGATATATGATGCTTTATGTCAGATTTTAGCAAAATTAATACATATAAATTTTCAAATACCGATGTATTTCTCTACTTTTGCATAAATGTTTATCAGATATTAGTAAAATTATGAAAGCTTTGGAAAAATTATTCGCAGAGAAATTGCTGAAAGTAAAAGCTATTAAAATTCAGCCGGCTAACCCTTTCACTTGGGCTTCAGGTTGGAAATCTCCTATTTATTGCGACAACCGCAAGACTTTGTCTTATCCTGCACTTCGTAACTTCGTGAAGTTGGAACTCTGTCGCGTTATCCTTGAAAAGTTCGGTCAGGTTGATGCTATTGCTGGTGTAGCTACTGGAGCAATTGCTCAGGGTGCATTGGTTGCCGAAGAACTCAACTTGCCATTTGTATACGTTCGCTCTAGCCCAAAAGATCATGGACTGGAAAATCTTATTGAAGGTGAATTGCGCCCAGGTATGAAAGTTGTAGTGGTAGAAGATTTGATTTCTACAGGTGGAAGTAGCTTGAAGGCTGTTGAAGCTATCCGTCGTGACGGTTGTGAAGTTATCGGTATGGTAGCATCATTCACTTATGGCTTCGATGTATCGGTCAAAGCATTCCTCAATGCAAAAGTAGAACTTGTGACTTTGACAAACTACAATGCTGTTCTTGATGCGGCTCTTAAGACAAACTACATTGATGAGGATGATATTCCTGTACTTCAGGCTTGGAGAGAAGATCCTGCTCACTGGACAGGAAAATAATAAATATTAATTTATAATTGGAGACACGGATTCTACTGGTCTCACGGTTCTTGGTTGTGAATCGTGTCATTCGGTGAAATCCGTGTTTCCTTTTTTTATTTTAGAAATATATATGGCAACATTGCAATACGAGAGTACAGTGAAATATGTTCCTTACAGTCAGGAACGAGTTTATAACAAATTGTCGGATTTGAACAATCTTGAGTCTGTACGCCAACGTTTGGATGCCGTGAAGGACAAACTTGACGGCAAACTGGAAGATATGACATTTGACCAGGATTCCATCACATTAAAAGTACAAGGAATAAGTCTTACACTCAGAATAATAGAGCGTGAGCCTATGAAGTGTATAAAATTTGAAGGTGACAAATCGCCGGTTCCTATGAACTTATGGATTCAGATGCTTCCTGTGTCAGATGAACAGTCTAAAATGAAAGTTACAATACGTGCCGAAGTAAATATGTTTATGAAAGCTATGGTGTCCAAACCACTTCAGGAAGGAGTGGAGAAACTGGCTGATATGCTTTCTGCTATACCTTATTGATTCATTATAAACTAAAAACTAACAAGAATATGGCTCAGAAACTTTGGGAAAAAAATGTCCAGGTAAATGCGGAAATAGACCGTTTCACAGTGGGACGTGACCGTGAAATGGACCTATATCTTGCCAAGCATGACGTGCTGGGCTCAATGGCTCATATCACGATGCTTGAAAGTATCGGATTATTGAAGTCTGACGAATTGAAAGTTTTGCTTGAAGAACTGAAGAATATTTATGCTTCTGCCGAGAATGGTGATTTTGTGATTGAAGACGGAATAGAAGATGTACATTCTCAAGTGGAACTGATGTTGACGAGAAAACTTGGAGATGTGGGAAAGAAAATTCACAGTGGACGTTCCAGAAATGATCAGGTACTTGTTGACTTAAAACTATTTACCCGTGCACAGCTTAAAGATATAGCTGAGGCAGTAGAAGATTTGTTTAAAGTACTTATTTCGCAAAGCAACAAGTATAAAGATATACTGATGCCAGGATATACACATTTGCAGATAGCTATGCCATCGTCTTTCGGACTATGGTTTGGAGCATATGCAGAGAGTCTGGTGGATGATATGATGTTTCTGCAGGCTGCATATAAGATGTGTAATCGTAATCCTTTGGGGTCGGCTGCCGGTTACGGCTCTTCTTTTCCATTGAATCGTGAGATGACAACCCGTCTTTTAGGGTTTGATTCTATGAATTATAATGTGGTATATGCTCAGATGGGACGTGGAAAGATGGAACGTAATGTGGCTTTCGCTCTTGCGTCCATAGCAGGAACATTGTCTAAGATGGCTTTCGATGCATGTATGTTCAGTAGTCAGAATTTTGGCTTTGTAAAGCTTCCGGACGAATGTACCACTGGCTCAAGTATTATGCCTCACAAGAAGAATCCCGATGTGTTCGAACTTACACGTGCAAAATGTAATAAGATACAGGCTCTTCCTCAGCAGATTATGATGATTATGAATAATCTGCCTTCCGGCTATTTCCGTGACTTGCAGATTATAAAGGAAGTATTCCTGCCTGCGTTCTCCGAACTTAAAGATTGCTTGCAGATGGCTACATACATTATGGACAAGATTTATGTGAATGAGCACATCCTTGATGACGATAAATATCTGTATATCTTCAGTGTGGAGGAGGTGAATCGTTTGGCTACAGAAGGTATGCCTTTCCGTGATGCATATAAGAAAGTTGGGCTTGATATAGAAGCAGGAAAGTTTACTCATAACAAGCAGGTGCATCACACGCACGAAGGCAGTATAGGCAATTTGTGTAACGACCGTATCGTAGAACTTATGGATAAAGTTATTTCCGGTTTTGATTTTTCTGTAGTTGAAAAAGCCGAAAATGCTCTTTTGGGGAGATAGTATCCATAGTGTGAAACTAGCAAAGTGGCCCTTGAATGTTTATAAAATGAGCTGAAACGGATATTTTAGGAAATAAAACGGGCGAAATGTTTGGAAGTTACACAAAAACTCCATACATTTGCACCCGTAATCGCGGAAATAGCTCAGTTGGTAGAGCATAACCTTGCCAAGGTTAGGGTCGCGAGTTCGAGTCTCGTTTTCCGCT
>CALUPA010000061.1 GCA_944322395.1 uncultured Phocaeicola sp. | reverse complement strand
TTAGCTCAGCTGGTTCAGAGCATCTGCCTTACAAGCAGAGGGTCGGCGGTTCGAATCCGTCAACGCCCACTCCGAAAATAATTAAGCCTCGCTTTTGCGAGGCTTTTTTCTTATCTATCAAAAAGTTCGGTCGAGAGATATCTTTCTCCTGTATCGGGTAACAGTACTACTATATTCTTTCCTTTATATTGTTTTTCCTGCGAAAGTTTCATTGCTGCATATGCAGCTGCCCCTGATGATATTCCACAAAGTATTCCTTCTTTATTGGCAAGTTCGCGTGCTGTTGTCATTGCATCGTCGTTCTTTACGCGGAATACTCTGTCGATGATCTTTGTATCAAGTGTGTCAGGAATGAAGCCGGCTCCTATACCCTGAATTTTGTGTGCTCCGGGTTTGTCTCCTGAAATTACTGCTGAAGAGTCAGGTTCTACTGCAATCAATTCTATTTCGGGATTCTTTTCTTTCAGTTTACGGCCTGTTCCGCTTATTGTGCCTCCTGTGCCGACACCTGCCACAAACACATCTATTTTACCTTCAGTATCTCTCCATATTTCTTCGGCTGTTGTGTTGTAGTGTGCCTCTGGGTTTGCCTTGTTGCAGAATTGCTGCAGAATAATCGAACCTTCTATTTCTGAATTCAGTTCCTTTGCCTTTTCTATTGCGCCGTTCATACCTTTACTGCCGGCGGTCAGTACCAGTTCTGCTCCGTATGCTTTAAGCAGGAGTTGGCGTTCGCGACTCATTGTTTCGGGCATTGTTAGTATTAGTTTGTATCCCCTAAGTCCGGTTATCCATGCTAGTCCCACTCCGGTGTTTCCGCTTGTTGGTTCTATTATTGTAGCTCCAGGTTTCAGTATGCCTTTTTTTTCGGCATCATTTATCATGTTTAGTGCTATTCGGTCCTTTGCACTTCCTCCTGGATTGAACATTTCTAGTTTTGCTATAACAGAGGCTTCAGAATTATGAAACTTCTCCATATTGTTAAGTCTTATCATCGGAGTGTTTCCGATAAGCTCTGTCAGATTGTTTTTAATGTTTTGCATGTTTGTAAGTTTTTTGTGATGTATAATAAAAAAAGAGTTCATGATATTCCTTGCTTGAATTTCATGAACTCTCTATATGATATTGTGAATTCTTATTTTTCCCGGTCTGTCTTGTATTCCTCTTTTCTTTTCGGGTTCATGGGAAACCAACCTTTCTGAACTCTTTCTCTTTGTTCGAAAAGTTCCTTTATAGTCCAAAACGACGAGAAGGAAAATACTCCCAATAGTGTGGAAATGAGTATGTTGTCTGTCATTACTGAACCTGCTATGCCTAAGATGCCAAGTAGGAGGAAAATCCACCAGCATCTGGTGCCCCAATAATATTCAGCTTTTACCACAATGGGATGGAAAAAACCGATTATGAGAAAAGTGCATAAACCAATGATTATGCCTCCCATGTTTAGTCCGGCTATTAATTCCATTATTAATCCAGATGAATAGGAATTTCTTTCTTGATGCTCTGTTCCAAAGAAATCAGAGTTTCAGTAGCAGTGACACCTGGAATCTCCTGTATGCGTGAGTTCAATAAATCCATCAGATGCTCGTTGTCTGTAGAATACAGTTTTGTAAGCATGGTGTAAGGACCTGTAGTAAAGTGACATTCCACGATTTCAGGAATCTTGTTGAGTTCAGCTACTACACTTTTATACATGGAGCCTTTTTCAAGTTTGATACCAACGTAAGTACAAGTCATATAACCTAAGCTTTTAGGATTCACGTTGTATCCTGAACCAATGATTACGCCCAGGTCAATCAGACGTTGTACGCGCTGATGAATTGCTGCACGTGAAACTCCGCATTCTGCAGCTACGTCTTTGAAAGGAATACGCGCATTCTGAGAGATAATTTCCAGAATTTGTTTGTCTAATTTATCAATCTTTTCCATAATTGTATGTTTTGTTATATCATTTTGTAAGCAAATGTATGAAAACTTTTTTATTAATTCGTAATTTCATTCAAAAAAACATTATTTTTTAGGTGAAAAGAACAATATTACTGCTATATAACAATATTTTTTATTGTTTTGTTCAATAAAACTTTCATAAACTGACTAAATGATATAAACAATATAACCCCGATAATTGTTCTTTATGTCAGAAATGTAACATATTATCATTATTTCTGTTAACTTTGTCACAGTAACTAAACTTGTGTAATTATGCATCCTTTACATCTGTTCAAATATTGTCCTGTATGTGGTTCACCACACTTTGAGGAACACAATTTCAAATCAAAAAAATGTGCCGACTGTGGTTTTGTGTATTATTTCAATTCCAGTGCGGCAACGGTAGCTTTTATACTTAATTCCAAGAATGAACTTCTTGTGTGCCGTCGTGCTAAAGACCCGGCAAAAGGGACTTTGGATCTTTCCGGCGGGTTTATAGATATGTATGAGACGGCAGAAGAAGGAGTGGCACGCGAGGTTAAGGAGGAAACAGGTCTTGATGTGGTGAAAGCGGAATATCTGTTTTCATATCCCAATACATATCTGTATTCAGGATTTCTGGTTCATACCATGGATATGTTTTTCCTTTGCAGGGTGGAGAATGATTCGGAATTGGAAGCAATGGATGACGTGGCTGAATCTTTCTGGATGCCTATTGACAAGATAAATCCTGAAGAGTTCGGACTAAATTCTGTGCGAAAGGGAGTGGAACGTTTTATAAATGAATACAATAAATAATTTATATATTTATGAAGAATAAAGGAAACGCATTTATAGCAGGTCTGATGATGACTATGCCTATGGTGGCAGGAGCACAGCAGACTGAACCGCTGACCGGCCACTGCAGGCTGTTCGACGATGGAAAACAACTGTTTATGCGTCATGATTACGCTGCTGCACGACAGACACTGATGCGATATATGAATCAGGACAATTGTGCAGAATTTGCCGATGAGGCAGAGTATATGCTGGTATGCACTGCATATGAACTGCAAATGCCTGACCGTGTAAATAAACTTGAAGCATATTTGGAGAAACATCCGGAGTCAAGATATAAGAATAGGGTTCAAGCTCTTATCGCATCTTCATATTTTTTCGATAAGGAATATCTGAAAGCTATAGCATGTTATAGAGGTTGTGACTTCGATGCGATGGGGAGTGATGAAAGAGATGATAACGTTTATCGCCTGGCACAGTCTTATCTTGAGATAGGAAATACAGAAGAAGCTGCAGCTTGGCTGACAGTCCTTAAAGAGGCAAGCACAAAATATTCGGACGATGCTACATACAGTCTGGCTTACATAGATTATTCTGCAGGCAGATATAATGCTGCAATGGAAGGTTTTTCTTCTGTGAAAGATAATAAAAACTATGCAGAACTTGCTCCTTGTTATATGGCGGATATAAGCCTGATTACAGGTGACTATGCTGGAGCAAGGGATATGGCGGTGAAATATCTTAAAGAATATCCAGACAATGAGAAGTCATTGGAGATGAAGAGAATAGCCGGTGAAGCAGCTTACTCGCAGAAGGATTATACTGCTGCAGTGAATTATCTTTCTCCTTATTGCAGTGAAGTCTCGAATCCGCAGCGAAATGCTCTTTATAAACTTGGTATGAGTTATTTCAATACTCAGGTTTATTCCGAAGCGGCAGAAAATCTGGGTAAAGTTACAAGTGCGGACGATGAGATGTCGCAGAATGCCTACTTGCATATGGGACTTGCTTATCTGAACCTGAAAGAACGTAATAAGTCAAGAATGGCTTTCGAGCAGGCCTCTGCATCAAATAAAAATATACAGATAAAGGAACAGGCGCTTTACAACTATGCCTTGTGCATTCACGAGACATCGTATTCCCCGTTTGCCGAATCGGTTACGGTTTTCGAGCGTTTCCTTAATGAATTTCCGCATTCGCAATATACAGACAAGGTAAACGACTATCTTATAGAGGTGTATATGAATACTCGCAGCTATATGGCTGCATTGAAGTCGATAGCCAAAATCAGTCAGCCGGGAACACGTATACTTGAAGCAAAGCAGAAACTGCTTTTCCGCGTAGGCACACAGGCTTTTGCACAGGCATCGTTCGAAAATGCCATAGACTATTTCACTCAGTCACTTCAGTTGGGGCGATATAATGCACAGACCAAGGCTGATGCATATTTTTGGCGTGGAGAAGCAAAATATCGACTTGACAGGTTTGAACAGGCGGCTGCTGACTATCGACAGTATATGGAGTTTGCCACAAACAAGAAAAGCATGGAGTATGGGCTTGCTCTATACAATATGGGATATACATCTTTTAAACAGAAGCAGTATGACAAGGCACTGACATGGTTTGTGAGATGTGCCGATACGGATGCTGCCATAGATGCTTCTGTTAGGGGGGATGCCTGCAATCGTGCCGGTGACTGCTATTTCTATGCACGTCGTTTTGATGAAGCCCGTGCGCAGTATGCCAAGGCAGTATCTATCGAACCGTCATACGGCGATTACTCTTTGTTTCAGGAGGCTTTCGTAAAAGGTTTGCAGCGTGACTATACGGGAAAGATAGAGACTCTTAATACTCTTTTCTCCAAATATCCTTCGTCGCAATATATTGATGATGCATTGTACGAACAGGGACGTGCTTTTGTACAGATGGAACAAGCTGACAATGCTATAGAACGATATAAGGTTCTGGTAGAGAAATGGCCTGAAAGTCAGTTGGCGCGTAAGGCTGCAAGCGAGATAGCTCTGCTGTATTATCAGAATGACAAGTTTAATGAAGCAATTGCCGCATATAAAAAAGTTATTGCAGATTATCCTGGAAGCGAAGAGGCCAGAATGGCTCAACGTGACCTGAAATCTGTATATATAGATATAAATAAGGTGGACGAGTATATGGCGTATGCTTCGTCTCTGCCGGGTGGAGCAAACTTCGACGTAAATGAACGTGATTCGCTGACTTACACAGCTGCCGAACGTGTTTATATGCGTGGAAATATTTCTGAGGCCAAGAATAGTCTGACATCATATTTGCAGTCGTTCCCTCAGGGAGCTTTCAGTGTGAATGCATCTTACTATCTGGGTATCATAGCATATAATGAAAAAGATTACTCTGGAGCTACATCATATCTGAATAAGGTTCTGGAATATCCAGACAGCAAATTCTCTACAGAGGCTATGACATTGTGTGCCCAGATGGCTTACAATGGTAAAGAATATGCCAGGGCACTGGAACTTTATAAACGTTTGGCTGACCGTGCCGGAAATCAGGAGGAACGTCTTCAGGCACAGACGGGTGCCTTACGTAGCGCATATATGGCAGGAGATAGTAAAGAAACTATTTCTGCTGCATCGGCTATGTTGGCACACAGCAAGCTTGCTCCCGAACTGGAAAACGAGGCTAGATACTATAGGGCAAAGGCATTCATTAAGAATGGGCAAAGCAATGACGCTCTTGCCGATTTGAAAGTTCTTTCCGGAGATACAAGAAATGTTTATGGTGCAGAGGCCAAATATCTGGTGGCACAGATTTACTTTGACGAAGGAAAGACAGAGGATGCAGAGAATGAGGTTCTTCAGTATATAGAAGTCAGTACACCACATGCTTATTGGCTGGCAAGAAGTTTTGTACTCCTGAGCGATGTTTATGTAAAACTAGGACGTAATCTTGATGCAAAACAGTATCTGTTGTCATTGCAGCAGAATTATCAGGCTGACGATGATATAGCGGAAATGATAGAAACCAGATTGGCTAAACTTAACCAGTAACGACAATGAAGAAATATAGAAAACAAATTTTGATATGTGCCGGACTTGTCACACTGACTAATGTGGCGGCACAACAGCAACAGAAGAATGATTCTACCGTGAACCGTACCGTTGTAGTGGAGAACCAGTATAATCCGGAGGTGATGGATGCGTTCAAGGTGAATGTATTGCCAAAGGTAGAAGAACCGGCTGTGGCAAAAACACAGATAGACTATGCATCGTCCGTACATCAGATGAACAAGTTTCCTGTTCTTCACATGGATGTTATGAACAGGGAGATTTCGGAAGATAAAGTTAAGAGAGGATATGTACGTCTGTCTTACGGTAACAGAAACAATACTGACCTTAAGGGGGCTTACCTTTGGAATATCACTGAACGTGATGTGCTTGATGTGATGGCTACATTCCACGGATATTCTGGAAATATCGGTGCCGGATATGATTTCGACCCTGTGACGAGTATACCGATTCTTAACTACGACAATGAGTGGAAGCATCGATTCTTCCGCACTGGTGCATCGCTTAAATATAGCCATGATTTCGATAAGGTGAGCATGTATGTAGGTGGTGACTTTGCATCGCAAGTGTTTAGCTATATGCCTGATGTGCAATTGGTTTCTTCTTCATCGCAGAATGGTGGAAAAAGCGAAAAACCTTCATTCGGACATCAGTTATTCATATCCGGTGGTGGATATGTAGGAGTATCTTCCGTGGAAGGAACTCTTCCGGTTGAATTTGGTTTCCAGACCGGATGTAATATGTTCAGACGCAAACATGGCATCTATATTCCAGGAGGCATATCAGAGGGTAATGTTCATACACAGGGATATATTTCTGCAGGAATTGACGACAGACAGGCGGTAGGAGTAGCACTTGAAATGGACAATATGTTCTATGATAAGTCGTTCAGTAACTATTCATTGATAAAACTGCGTCCTTATTATTCTTTAAAGACAGAGTCTGTTTCTTTTACTGCAGGAGTGAATGTTGACTTCCAGATATCTAATGATGGTGGATTGAAGCTATCGCCTGACATAAGATTTGACTATACTTTTGCCGACAATTATGTGTTCTATGCGCATCTCACAGGTAATACCCGCCTGAATGATTTCGGTACAATAAACGACTTCTCTCCATTTTGGGTACAGCCTATGCAGCTTAACACTTCTTATACACCGTATGATGTAAAAATAGGTTTGAAGGCTGCGCCGCTTACAAATCTTGGTTTTGGTGTGTATGCCGGTTATCGTGAAACAAGAGACGAACTCTTCTCTATGCCTTATGATGACGGAGGAGGCGTTTATAATGGGATAGCACAGGCTAAAGCACGTGTGGCTTATGCAGGACTTTCTGCCGACTATTCGTTTAGAGATTTGTTCGATTTTGGTTTTGCCGGTAGTTTTTATGGATGGAATGTCAAGAAAGATATGGAGCAGCTGTTGTGGTTGAAACCACTTTATAACATAGGGTTCAATGTCCGTGCTAAAGTGTTTAAAGACTTTCATGCAACTGCAGAATATACTTACGAAGGACGTAAAAAGACTTTGGGTATAAAGGCCGATGCAGTGAACGAACTGAATATAGGAGCTGAATATCTGTTTAACGACAGAGTAAATGTTTTCTTGAAACTGAACAATCTGCTGAATAAGAATTATGTGACAGAAAGCGGATATCCTGTTCAAGGTTTTAATGTAATGGCAGGAGTGAGTCTGAATTTCTGATTATCAATATGATGTATAAAAATAAAAGTCATATCCCGTGGTTGAGGAATATGACTTTTATTTTTTATCTATCGGAGATTGTCTTTCCGATAGGGTTTAATATTGTTAGTGAGATGGAAATCAAATGTTTGGTGTATCCCAAACTTTAGTTTCGTTGCATTTGATTTCCACTGCCTGGTCTTCACAGAAAACAAGGAATTTACCTTCTTCAAGTCTCCATTTTCCAAAGTAATCAACAAAAGCCAGGTCGCTTGCCTTTATTTTCATGCTTACAGTCTTGGTTTCTCCCGGTTGCAATTCAATTTTTACAAACTGGCGTAAACGTTTGTTATCAGGGGTACTGCTTGCAACCAAATCTTTGGCAAATAACAATACACTTTCTTTTCCGGCTACTTTACCGGTATTAGTTACGTCTACAGTGAATTCCAGTTCATCATCCGAAGAGAATGTTTCTTTGTTAACCTTCATGTTGCTGTATTTGTAAGTAGTGTAGCTCAATCCATATCCGAAAGGCCACTGTACATCCATTACGGCATCATAATTGTAGTTACCACCCATCTGTCCTACATTTTCACATGGCTTGTAATCGTATGTAGCAAGTGAATTGATATATTTAGGATAAGTGAAAGGCATTTTGGCACTGAAGTTTGCATCGCCTGCAACAAGATTGGCCAATGCATCTCCACCATAGTTTCCTGGCAACATAATGTTTATCACACCTTTAGCCAAAGGTTCTATATCGTTGATGATACGTGGTCGTCCTTGGCTTAATACAAGAATTATAGGCTTGCCGGTTTTTGCAAGTGCTTTAACAAGATTACGCTGGTTTTCAGACATTGTAAGATCGCTTAGATTACCCGGAGTTTCACAATAAGAATTTTCTCCTACACAAGCTACAATGACGTCTGCTCTAGAAGCTGCAGCTACAGCCTTGTTTATTTCCGGTTTTAGTTCTTCCCACCAGTTGTCGTTTTTGTAAGGAGCATATTCTACACCGGCTTCGTAGATAATGTTTTCTTTTCCGTATTTGTTGCAGAATGCTTCGTATATAGTGTTATAAGCTGTAGCATGCTTGTCGGCAAGATGTCCTTGCCAGCTGTATGACCATCCACCGTTTAGAACTCTCATGGAATTTGCGTTAGGACCTGTGATAAGGATTTTCTTTCCTTTTGCAATAGGCAGGATGTTATCTTCGTTCTTAAGAAGGACTTCAGTCTCTTCGGCTGCTGCAAGGGCTTCATTTGCAAAATCTTCGGAACCGAATTTGTTATATTTCTCAATATCCCAATAAGGATTTTCGAACAATCCAAGACGATATTTCAGACGAAGTACGCGAGCTACGGCATCATCGATTCTGCTCATAGGCACTTCACCTTCTTCTACCAGTTCTTTAAGATAGTCGCAGAAAGAAACTTCATAAGGAACCATTGACATATCTATACCTGCATTGATTGCAATTTTGATGGCTTCTTTCTTGGTTTCAGCAATATGGTCGCGAGTACAGAGATTGTTGATGTCGGCCCAGTCGGTAACAATCATTCCGTCCCAGTTCAAGTCCTCCTTAAGCCAGTCTGTAAGCAACTCTTTGTTAGCATGGAAAGGCATTCCGTTGTTTACTCCGGAGTTGACCATAATAGATAGTGCACCGGCTTTTATAGCAGCCTTGAATGGAGCAAAATGTTTTTCTCTCATATCCGAAAGGCATATTGACGAAGGTGTTCTGTCTTTACCTGAAACAGGTACACCGTATCCCATATAATGTTTTACACATGCAGCTACATTGTATTCGCCTATCTTGTTTGGATCATTTCCCTGGAATCCTATTACTGCCTGTACGCCCATTTCAGAGTTTACGTATGCATCCTCACCGTAGTTCTCCCACATACGTGGCCAGCGTGGATCACGTCCAAGGTCTACTACAGGAGCATATGTCCATGGAATACATCCTGCTTTTGTTTCGTAAGCAGATATTTCTGCTCCTCTTTTCACCAGCTCGCGGTTGAATGATGCACCCATGTTTATTCCTTGAGGGAATAATGTGCCGTCGAGTGTATAAGTCGTTCCATGTATCTGGTCTACTCCATAGATACAAGGAATTCCTATTTCTTTCATTGATTTATCCTGTATCTGTTTGATAGATTTAGCCCAAACTTCTTTTTTCTGAGCCACTCCCAATGGAACGTTCAGGATAGAGCCGACCTTGTATTTACCGATTACCGTATCAAGCATAGCTTCGCTGAGTGTAAATCCTTTTTCTTTACTCTCGTCAAAGTCTGTAACAACATCAACTGTCATTTCGCACATCTGTCCGATTTTCTCTTCAAGTGTCATCTTGCCCAACCATTCCTTGATGTGTTTTTCAATGTTAGGGTCTTGTTTGATGGCTGGAGCTGTGGTTACTCCTTCCTGGCATGAATTGAATATCATACTGCACATAAGTGAAACTGATAAAAATAACTTGTTTTTGATTTTCATATAAATATTGATTTTAAAATAATGTCGTATCTCATCCTTATAAGGAGCAAATTTAGTCTTAAATGTGATTCTAATCAATATCAAGAACTTATTTATTATATGTCTGTTACATTTGTAATGTAATTATGTTACTAGGTATATAGTTTTCTGTATTAAGAATCAATACAACAGCTTGATAATACTAAGTTTGTTGTATTTTTGCAACATAAAAAAATGATTATGAACAGCAATACAGAAAAAAGAGCATATACCTCTAAAGAAATATTGACAATAGCATATCCTATACTTATAAGTCTTGTGATGGAACAGGCCATTGGAATGACGGATACAGCCTTTTTAGGTCGTGTTGGTGAGGTGGAGCTCGGAGCGTCTGCTATAGCAGGTGTATATTATATCGCTATTTTTATGATGGGTTTCGGTTTCAGTATAGGTTCGCAGATACTGATGGCACGAAGAAATGGTGAGAAGAGATATTCCGAGATTGGTGATATCTTTTATCAAGGTGTGTATTTCATGATATTCCTGGCTGCAGCTGCGTTTACTCTTACAGAACTGATAACTCCGTGGTTGTTGCCAAAGATACTATCTTCACAGAATATTTATGCGGCAGCCGAGAGTTATATACATTGGAGGGCTTTCGGATTTTTCTTCTCTTTTGTGGCTGTGATGTTCAGGGCATTCTTTGTTGGAACAACTCAGACTAAGACACTTACTCTGAATTCGCTTGTAATGGTGGGTTCCAATATAGTTTTCAATTATATCTTGATTTTCGGTAAATTGGGATTTCCTGCTTTGGGAATAGCAGGTGCTGCAATAGGCTCGTCGCTTGCTGAACTTGTCTCGCTGATATTCTTTATTACATATACCGTCCGGAAAATAGACCTGAAGAAATATGGTCTGAATAAGTTCAGTTCATTCAATACGGATAGACTTAAAAGGATACTTAATGTGTCTCTTTGGACCATGATTCAGAATTTCATTTCACTTTCTACATGGTTTATCTTTTTTCTTTATGTGGAACATCTTGGTGAACGTCCTCTTGCCATAACAAATATCATAAGGAATATTTCCGGTATAACGTTTATGATAATATCGGCGTTTGCTTCTACTTGCGGTTCGTTGGTCAGTAATCAGATAGGTGCTGGAAAGGCCGACAGTGTGGTATGTACGGTACATCAGCATATAAAACTGGCTTTGGCTATAGTCTTGCCACTGACTGTATTGTTTGCAATATTCCCTACTGTGGTGTTAGGTATATATACAGATATGCCAGACCTTATAGAAGCGTCAGTACCGTCGTTGTGGGTGTTCTGTACCACTACATGGCTCACGGCTGCATCGAACATATACTTCCAGTCTGTATCTGGAACGGGTAATACCCGCATGGCGTTTATTCTTGAACTGTCTACTCTCTTGATTTATGCCGCATATATAACAGTGATAATTCAGGTGATGAGGCTTGATGTGGCATGGTGTTGGACTTCAGAACATGTTTACGGTGGATTCCTGCTTATATTCTGCAGTATATACATGCACCGTGGCAGATGGAAATTGAAGAGGATATAATAAATAAAAACGAACCGTTTCATATGACAACACTGAAACGGTTCGTTTTGTATATTTAATTTTCTGGAAATTATTTAATTTTGGAAAGGAAACGTTCTCTGTCCACTATATAGCGTATATGTTTGCCTTCTCCTATTGTTCCTTTTGAGTCAGCTGCTGTAACTTTAAATGTAAGTTTTCTACCATCTATTTCTTCAAGAACAGCTTCTGCCGTTACTGTTTCACCAAGAGCCGATGGCTTAATGTGTGATGTTTCCATCATTGCTCCTACTGTGGTAGATCCTTCAGGCAAATGAGATGCAACAGCTTTCATCGCTGCATTTTCCATTAGTGCAACCATTGCTGGAGTTGCGAAAACTTCCATATCGCCGGAACCCATTGTGAGTGCTGTATTTGCAGCACTTACAGTCATTGTGCTGACGTGTTTTAATCCTGTTTCCATTTTTCTAAGTTTAATTATGTTATTTCAGTACAAAAATAAGTATTATTCTTTAAGAATCCATTTCTATATTCATCTAATATGATTGGTTCTGTCTAAATAACCAAGGGGAATTGTTGGTAATGTATTTATGATATTCAGTTAGCAACTGAAATAATTTGTGTGTAAATGTAAAACTAAATTAGGAAGAAAAATACTTTGTCGCATCTGTTTAATTCTTTTTTATATAACTTGGATATATAATTGTATTAATGATACTTTTTCTTGTAAAAATGATGCATGAAACAATTTTTATTTGGTATGAAACATTTGTTATGTGACACTTGTTTGAGCATATCTATATTTGCAGCAGAGTTTTTAAACAGTAATTGTTAATATCTAATTATTTAATGCGTATGAAAAGCATGAAAAGAAAATTTCTTCTTGCGTTTTTCTCATTGATATGCATAGTCATGCATGCGCAAGATCTGGTGGTTAAAGGTACAGTGTTGTCGGCTTCTGACAATTTTCCTGTAATTGGTGCTACGGTTGTAGAAGATGGTAATAATACTAATGGTACTATTACTGATATTGACGGTAATTTTACTTTAACGGTAAAAGAGTCATCATCTATCTCAGTTTCGTTTGTTGGATATCAGACTCAGACGATGAAAGCGCAGAGTGTCATGAACTTTGTACTGAAAGAAGATAATGAAGTTTTGGATGAAGTTGTTGTGACCGGTTATTCTACTCAGCGTAAAGCCGATCTGACAGGTTCTGTAGCAGTTGTATCAACAGATGAACTGAAAACAATCTCAAATCCTGACCCTATGCGTGCGTTGCAGGGTAAGATTCCTGGAATGACTATTACACAAACGGGTTCACCTAGCGGTACAGGTACTGTGCGAATCAGAGGTATCGGTTCATTTAATTCTTCTCAGGATCCGTTGTTTATCGTAGATGGTGTTCCAACCACTCGTGCATTGAATTCTTTGAATGCAAATGATATTGAGAGTATGCAAGTCCTGAAAGATGCTGCTTCTGCTTCTATATATGGTTCGCGTGCGTCAAACGGTGTGATTATTATCACAACAAAACAAGGTAAGAAATCAGAAAAAATCAATGTAGAGTTTTCAACAAATCTGACAGCCCAGTTTTATACTAACCAATCTCTTATGAAGCTGTCAAATACAGCCGAGTATGCTACAGCAATGGCACAGGCAGCTTTGAACGATGGATTAGATCCTGTAACATATGCAAGCAACTATGGCTTGAATCTTAATGCTAATACTGGTGTTCCTATTACAGCCTGGAATCCGGCTACTAACAGTTATGTAAATTATACAGTAAACGGTCTTTATGATGGTTATATCAATCAGAAAAAAACAATGCGTTTCTCTGATACAGACTGGTTAGACGAAATTTCACGTACAGGTTTCTCTCAGAACTATGACCTTTCTATTTCAAGTGCGAACGATAAACGTTCATCAATGTTTTCTCTCGGATATAAGAAGAATACAGGTATTTTGAAATATACTGATTTCGAAAACTTGTCTGCCCGTATGAACTCCTCATATAATATTAATAAATATGTAACAGTAGGTGAGAATCTTACTATAACATATTCCAGCCAGGTTGACTGTGCTCCTATGGAAAATGCCTTGAAGATGGCTCCTACGGTTCCGGTATATGAGGAAGACGGGGTTACGTTTGCCGGCCCTGTTGGTGGTATGAGTGACCGTCAGAACCCGTTACGCGAAATGTATCATAACCGCAACAACAGTCTTAATTACTGGCGTATATTCGGTAATTCTTTTGTTGAAATCAAGCCTTTCAAAGGATTTACTTTCCGTTCTAACTTCGGTATTGACTTTTATAGCTCGTTTATAAATGCCATGACTCCGACTTATCATTCTGATATCGTTAATAATGACATAGCCAAGACAACATTGTCTCATAATAATGAAACTAACTGGACCTGGTCTAATACGATAAACTATAATTTCAAGGTTGCCGACAAACACGATATTACAGTCCTTCTTGGTACTGAAATGAACAAGCAGGTGGTAGTGGATTTCTCTGCTTATTCTGAAGAATATGCTTTGGAAACTCCTGATTATATGTGGCCAAATGCGGCGACTGGTGCCATGAGAAATTCGGGTGCTAAGGTTGGTTATCGTTTGGCATCATTTTTCGGTAAGATAGATTATAATTACAACGACTTTATATTGGCATCGTTTACAGTACGTCGTGATGGCTCTTCACGTTTCGGTAAAGATCACCGCTGGGGTACATTCCCTGCAGCAACTTTAGGTGCTCGTATTTCTAAACTGATGGAAAAAGATTGGTTGGATGACTGGAAAATCCGTTTGTCATGGGGACAGACTGGTAACCAGGCCATTGATAATAATGCACAGTTTGGTCTGTATGTAGCCGATTATGGGCTTGACCGTGTCACTTCTACTGCTTACGACTTGTACTTGCAAGGTTCAGGAACATTCCCTTCAGGTTACAGAGCTACACAGTTTGCCAATCCTAATCTGAAATGGGAGTCTGCACAGCAGTTCAACATCGGTACAGACTTTACATTGTTGAACGGCTCAGTATATGGTTCAATTGATGGATATATCAAGGATGTAAAAGATATGTTGATTCGTCCGGCATTTTTAGGCGCTTATGGTGAAGGTGGTGATACTTGGATGAACGGTCCTTCATTGAGAAACTGGGGTATGGAATTCAACGTAGGTTACCGCAATACTTTTGCCAATGGCTTAGGACTTGATGTTAATGTAAATGCTGATTTTTTCCGTAATAGAGTAACATATTTACCTGCTACAACTACCGGTTCTTATGCTCATACTTCTACAGAAAACTTAGTTCAGGCTCGTCAGCCTTACGGTTCAATAGTTGGTTATGTGGTTGAAGGACTTTTCCAGACTCAAGAAGAAGTTGATGCTTCCGGACAGCCAAATGCGCGTGTCGGTGGTTTGAAATATGCCGATTTGGATGGAAAACATGGTATTACTGCCGATGATCAGACCTGGATATACAATCCTGTACCTAAATTCTCTGCCGGCTTTAACATTGCTCTTACATATAAGGACTTTGATTTAAGCATGTTCTGGCAAGGAGTGTTTGGCAAGGATGTTTATAACAACCAGAAGTTCCAGACAGACTTCTGGAGTGTAACAGATGCCGGTTCAAATAAGGGTAACCGTTTGCTTGACGCATGGAATACTAATAATACGGATTCTGATATTCCGGCTCTTACTACCAACAATACAGCAGATGAAGGACGTGCTTCAAGTTATTTCGTTGAAAACGGTTCATATCTTAAACTTCGTAATCTTCAGTTAGGTTATAGCATACCGGCAAAAGTTCTTTCAAAGGTTAAGATGTCGAATGCCCGTATTTATGTTTCCGGACAGAACCTTTTGACAATTAAGAGTAAAAGTCTTACTTGTTCCGATCCAGAAAACACTGACTGGAATTATCCATTGGCAACATCTGTTTCATTTGGTTTACAGATAGGATTTTAAGCATTAAGATTTGTAGAAAATAAAATAACATTTAGACATTATGAAAAGAATATATAAATTATTGACTGTTTGTCTGGTCGGACTTTCATTGAATAGTTGTAACGATTTTCTTGATTATAATCCTACAGCCGTAGTAGATGAAGAAACAGCATTCTCAAAACCTGAAGAAATGGTAACTGCTGCATACGCTATGTTAGGCGATTGCTGGTACACATATCCGTTTAACCTATTTCCATACGGAGACATCACTTCTGATAACTCTCTGAAAGGTGGTTCCGGTACTACAGATACAAATTATCATGCACTTGAAATCTGGAGTTCACTTACAGCTACTACTCCTGACCATATGGATGAACTTTGGTACAGACTCTATTGCGCTGTCTCAAGATGTAACCGTGCTTTAGTATCATTGGAGACTAATGGTGAAAGTACATTGGGCGCAACTTTAACCGAACAGCGTGTAGCAGAAGTGAAATTCTTACGTGCCCATTTCTATTATAAACTTATTACAGTGTTCCGTCAGGTTCCTTGGATTGATGAAGTGGCATACGCTAACAATACTATTGAGCAGATAAGCAATACAGCTTTCAGTTATGAGGAGCTCATGAAAAATGTTATTGCAGATTTTGAAACAGCTTACAATGTTTTGCCTGAATCACAAACTGATGGCGGACGTGTAAATAAAATTGCTGCTGCATCATATTTGGCTAAATGTTATCTTGATTTGGCTTGGGGTACTGGTTATGAAAGCGGTACAGGTGTTGAGTTCATCAATAATGACTATATGGAAAAAGTCGTTGAATATACTGATGTAGTAAAGTCTTCGCAATATGACTACTTGGAGGATTTTGGTGATATATTCTTACCGGAATATAAAAACAGTAAAGAGTCTGTTTTTGCAGTTCAGACATCCGATTATTCAGAAGATAATACTGCATACGGACGTGCTAACTGGTCAATTACATTGAATGGTTGTTGGGGTATGTGGTCATGTGGATGGGACTTCCATAAACCATCTCAGAATCTTGTAAATGCATTCAAGACAGAAAACGGACTGCCTATGTTCGAGCATTTTAACGATAAGATTGATTATCCTGTAAATGGTCAGCCTTCCACTCAGAAATGGGACCCACGTTTGTTCCACACAGTAGGTATGCCTTCTTTCCCATATAAATATGAAAGTCAGTATATGCAGACAGTCAATAACTCACGTACTCCAAACACATACGGATACTATACTTCTTTGAAGGAAGTTCCACAGCGTTCAAAAGGTGAAACATTTAATCAGCCTTGGCAAGCATTTGCTACTAATGATTATGTGTTCCGTTACACTGATGTAATGCTTATGCGTGCTGAAGCTTTGGTAGAATTGAACAGACTGGACGATGCTAAAGTTATCATTAACGATATCCGTAAGCGTGCTGCAAATTCTATAGACAAGCATATCAGTTATGCAAAAGATTTCTGTGAAATTAGCCTCTATCCAGATTCTTATTTCGACGATAAAGAGACAGCACGCGAATGTGTACGTTGGGAACGTCGTTTGGAACTGGCTATGGAAAACGGCCGTTACTTCGATCTGCGCCGTTGGGGTATAGCTTCTGAAACGTTGAATGCATACTTTGCAAGCGAGCAGAATGATGTTTACACATACGTAAATGAAAAAGGAGAAACTGTAGAACAGACTTATGCCCAATACTATAAGGATGCGAAATATACTCCGGAGAAAAACGAATATTTCCCGATTCCATACAATCAGTTGTTCTATACTCCTGGACTGTATAAACAGAACAAGAATTACGATTGATAAATTGTTTATCGTTGTTTTCAATAGGTATTATTAAAGATTATTTGAGATTGTATATAATTTTAGTCATTAACAATAAAAATAAAAATCGAATATCATGAGAAAAAGAGTAATGACAATCATGTCTGTCTTGTTTGCTTCGTTATCTACTTCTTTCGGAGCGACTACCAATGATTTGAAGATAAGCCACATGGCGAACGAGAGCAATTCCGTTGTTTTGGAGGCTACTAACAAGTATTTACTGTTGCCAATTCAGGACAATGCTCCGGAAGCAAAAGTAGGTATAATAAAGAATAATGTTCAGACAGGAGTTTACTCCAATGTCCGTCTTGCCCGAGAAAGGGTTGATTATTATGTTCCGTATGATATTTCAGAATATAAAGGTGGATATATTACAGTTGATATACAAGGCATGCCTCAAAATTCAATATGTTGGAGTAATATTAAATTTTCGGATACATTTGATACTACAAATACCGAGAAATTCCGCCCTTCGTACCATCATACCCCAGCATACGGATGGATGAACGATCCTAATGGAATGTTCTATAAGGATGGAGTTTATCATTTGTATTTCCAGTATAACCCTTATGGGGCAATGTGGGGAAATATGCATTGGGGACACTCCACTTCAACAGATCTTGTTAATTGGAAAAATGAAGGTGTTGCAATCGCTCCTGATGCAATCGGAACAATTTTCAGTGGATCGTGTGTGGTTGACCATAACAATACATCGGGTTTCGGCGAAGGTGCTGTAGTTGCATTCTATACTTCGGCCAAACCGACTCCATGGGGAGACTGCCAGACACAAAGTATGGCATACAGTCTTGATAACGGAAAAACATTCATTAAATATGAGAAGAACCCTATCCTGACATCTTCTGAAAAAGATTTCCGTGACCCGAAAGTGTTCTGGTATGCACCAAAAGAACATTGGGTAATGATGCTTGCTGTAGGACAACACATGGAAATTTATTCTTCAAAGAATCTGAAGGACTGGAACAAGGAGAGTGAATTCGGTGAAGGACATGGATGTCATGGAGGAGTATGGGAATGTCCTGACTTAGTAGAACTTCCTGTAGAAGGTACTAAGGAAAAGAAATGGGTGCTTATATGCAATATCAATCCTGGTGGTCCTTGTGGCGGTTCGGCAACACAGTATTTTGTAGGTGATTTTGACGGCAGTACTTTTACGAACAATTATCCTGAAGAAACCAAATGGATGGATTACGGAAAGGACCATTATGCTACAGTGACATGGAACAATGCTCCCGACGGAAGATGTATAGCCATAGGATGGATGAGTAACTGGCAGTATGCAAACAATGTTCCGACACTTCAGTACCGTAGTGCGAATACCATAGCTAGAGATTTGTCTCTTTTTAAACAGGATGGAAGTATATTCCTGAAATCAGAGCCGTGTAAGGAGATGATTGACGGAAGGAAGGATGTCAGACAGATAAAAACTGTAAATGTTGCTAAAACTGAAACAATATCACTATCACCACAGAGTGATAACGGAGCTTACGAAATAGAACTTTCAATAAATCCAGGAAAGTCGAAAGAAGTATTATTTACTCTTTCCAACGGAAAAGGAGATAAAGTTCTGATGACATATGATGTCGTGAAAAAAACTTTTGCAATGGACCGTACAAAGAGTGGGGAAGTATCTTTCAGCAAAGATTTTCCTGCAGTGACAGAAATGTCCGTAAGCAAATCCACGGAATTGAAGCTTCGTCTGTTTGTTGACAAATCGAGTGTTGAAGCTTTTGTTAATAATGGAGAATTCGTGATGACAAACTGTGTGTTCCCGTCAGCACCATACGATACGATTACATTTGAAAATGACGGCAATAGGTATAAGGTTAAAAATATAAATATATATCAGATAAAGTAATATGGCTACAGTAAAACTAAATAA
>CALUPA010000060.1 GCA_944322395.1 uncultured Phocaeicola sp. | reverse complement strand
ACCGCGACAGGATTCAAACCTGTAACCGGCTGATCCGTAGTCAGCTACTCTATTCAGTTGAGCTACGCGGCCATCTTCAGACTACTGTGCGGAAGCTGGGGGATTCGAACCCCCGGAACGGTTACCCGTTCGGCAGTTTAGCAAACTGCTGGTTTCAGCCACTCACCCAAACTTCCAAAAAATCGGTAGTGCATTTCCTTAAATGCGGTGCAAAGATATGTGTACTTTCCGATATATCCAAACATTTTCAAACATTTTTATGGCATTTTTTTATCTTATTTCAATACCAGTTTGATTATAAAGCAGTTAGTTATTATAACATTTTACAACAACTTTCCTGCTCTATACATTATATTAATATTGAAATATAATTGATACAAATCAAAATAACTTTGTAATTAATACAAATTAATAATATACCTAATATTAGGTATTGGATGGTATAACAATTATTAGTACCTTTGCAGTGCTTAAAAATCATTTTTAAACATCTTAAATATAAATCGCTATGGTAATGAATTTCAAAGAAGGTCGTTGGAACCATGAAATCAATGTTACAGATTTTGTAAAAACTAACATCACTCCTTACGAGGGTGACGCTTCATTTCTGGTAGGTCCAACAGAACGCACAAAGGCAGTTTGGAACAAGTGTTTGGAAGCTTTGGCCGAAGAACGCGCTAACAACGGAGTACGCTCGCTTGATCCTTCGACAGTTTCTACCATCACATCATTCGCTCCAGGGTATATAGATAAGGATAACGAAGTTATTGTAGGTTTGCAGACTGACGAAGTTTTGCGCCGTGCAATCAAGCCTTTCGGAGGTATCAAGGTTGTAGAAAAAGCATGCCGTGAAAACGGTGTAGAAGTAGATCCTAAGGTAAAGGATATTTTCACTCACTACCGCAAAACTCATAATGATGGTGTATTCGATGCGTATACTGAAGAAATACGTTCATTCCGTTCATTGGGATTCCTGACAGGTTTGCCTGACAACTATGCACGCGGACGTATAATCGGTGACTACCGCCGTCTTGCACTTTACGGTATCGACCGTCTTATCGAAGCTAAGCAAGATGACTTGCGCCATCTGACAGGTCCTATGACAGAAGCTCGCATCCGTCAGCGCGAAGAAGTGGCAGAACAGATTAAGGCTCTTAAAGAAATCAAGATTATGGGCCAGCAGTATGGTCTAGACCTTAGCCGTCCGGCTACTAACGCACAGGAAGCTGTTCAGTGGGTATATATGGCATATCTTGCTGCCGTTAAGGAACAGGATGGTGCTGCCATGTCTCTCGGTAACGTTTCATCATTCCTTGATATATATATTGAATATGATATGGCAAACGGCCTGTTGGACGAAATGCACGCACAGGAATTGATTGACCAGTTCGTAATCAAATTGCGTATGGTTCGCCACTTGCGTATGCAAGCTTACACAGATATCTTTGCAGGTGACCCAACATGGGTAACAGAAGCTATCGGTGGACGTTTCAACGACGGACGTACAAAGGTTACTAAGACTTCATTCCGCTTCTTGCAGACTCTTTACAACCTCGGTCCATCACCAGAGCCAAACTTGACAGTTCTTTGGAGCCCTGAACTTCCAGAAGGATTCAAGAACTTCTGTGCTCAGGTTTCTATCGATACATCATCTATCCAGTATGAAAATGACGAACTGATGCGTGAAGTACGTAACTCTGACGACTACGGTATCGCATGCTGCGTATCATATCAGGATATAGGTCGCCACATACAGTTCTTCGGTGCACGTTGTAACCTTGCAAAAGCTCTTCTTCTTGCAATCAATGGTGGTAGATGTGAAAACACCGGTACACTGATGGTTAAGGACATCCCTGTATTGAGCGGCGATGTTCTTCAATTCGAAGAAGTTCTTGCCAACTACAAGAAGGTATTGAAGGAAATGGCTCGTGTATACAACGAAGCTATGAACATCATCCACTATATGCACGACAAGTATTACTACGAAAAGGCTCAGATGGCTTTCGTTGATACTGACCACGTGATTAATCTTGCATACGGTGTGGCAGGTATGTCAATCGCTGTTGACTCACTTTCTGCTATCAAATACGCTAAGGTCAAGGCTAAACGCAACGATATCGGTCTTACTGAAGGTTTCGAAATAGAAGGTGAATTCCCATGTTTCGGTAATGATGACGACCGCGTAGACCATTTGGCTGTAGACTTGATTTACTACTTCGACGAAGAGTTGAAGAAACTTCCTATCTACAAGAACGCTAAGCCTACACTTTCTATCCTTACTATTACTTCAAACGTGATGTACGGAAAGAAAACAGGTGCTACTCCTGACGGTCGTGCCAAAGGTGTTGCTTTCGCTCCAGGGGCAAACCCAATGCACGGACGTGACAAGAACGGTGCTGTTGCTTCATTAAGTTCTGTAGCTAAACTTCGTTACCGCGACTCACAGGACGGTATCAGTAACACATTCTCTATCGTTCCTAAATCACTTGGTGTAGATATGGAAAACCGTATCGAGAACCTGGTTACAATGATGGACGGTTATTTCGTGAAAGGTGCACACCACCTGAACGTTAACGTTCTGAACCGCGAAATGCTGGAAGATGCTATGGAACATCCTGAGAAGTATCCACAGCTTACAATCCGCGTTTCAGGTTATGCTGTTAACTTCATCAAGCTGAGCCGCGAACATCAGTTGGAAGTTATCTCACGCAGTTTCCACGAACGTATGTAATTGAATCCCGTATCCGTCACTCCGCAAACCAAGGATTGACGACGGACAGTAATATTAAAGCAGAGGCTACCGACCACCATCAGGAAGCCTCTGCTATTTTACTATCATTTCAAAAGGAGACTCTGATATCTCCGAATACAATACTCATACCAACAAACAAGCAATTCTATCCGATATCCAGATTCGCAGAGAAACATCCGTACATTTCTGTCTGCCGACACGTGTCAGCATCACTACCGACTATAGTCAGTAATGCTACCGACAATGGTCAGCAATGCTGCCGACAATGGTCAGCAGAAGAAAACGACTTTTCTGAGGGTATCAGGAATAGGGACATATTTGCAAAATATAATTTCATTATGATTAGAGTACATTCATACGAATCACTTGGCACATACGACGGACCAGGAATACGTCTTGTGGTTTTCCTTCAGGGATGTAATTTCCGTTGCCTGTACTGTGCAAATCCTGACACAATAGACGCGAAAGGTGAAAGCAAGGAAACTTCTCCGGAAGAAATACTGAAAATGGCGATAAGCCAAAAGCCATTTTTCGGTAAAAAAGGAGGAATCACATTCAGCGGTGGGGAACCTACTTTCCAGGCCAAGGCACTAGTTCCATTATTCAAAATGCTGAAAGATGCAGGAATACATATATGTATAGATACAAATGGAAGTATATGGAATGAAGATGTCAAAGAACTGCTCTCACTTGCAGACCTTGTTTTACTTGATGTGAAAGAGTATAATCCGAACAGACACAAGATACTGACAGAACGTAGTAACGAACAGACACTAAAAACAGCGGCATGGCTTGAAGAGAACGGGAAACCTTTCTGGCTACGATATGTTCTGGTTCAAGGATACAGCGCTTTCAAAGAAGATATGGAAGCTCTGGGCGAGCATTTCAAGAATTACAAACAGATTGAAAGAGTGGAAATACTGCCATACCATACTCTGGGTGTACACAAATACGAAGCCATGAATATGGAATATAAGCTCAAGGGTGTAGAATGCAATACACCTGAACAACTGGAAGATGCCAAACAGATTTTTCAGAAATATTTCAAGACTGTTTACGTAAACTGATTTTTTTGAAAAAAAATTATGATTGTGGTGCAGTAATATTGCAAAAGCTTCATTTATCCTATACAAGTGATGAAGAAAGGCAGTATAAAAGCAAAACCAACAATTAAAGAAAAACAACATGAATAGAAAAACGGTGAACATTTCAAGCAAAAAAATAGAACAGAAAATAACAGTTGTTACTTCAATCCTTGGTATCATCATTATGAATATCATATGGATAGCAGGTAGCAAAAGCATGAATGAACAGCCACATACATCAATAACACAAAACGAAGAGAATGTAACAGACAGTAAAGATATAATCAAAAGTACTCTTTATGTTTCTTACACTCAAGCAAAACTTGACTATTAAAAATGCGTGTACCCCGCGAATCACTTCGCAGGGTACACCCAACTAATAACTAACTTTTTTACTTTTGTGGTTTACGTAATTTCTATATGACTAACACTGCAAAGGTAATCACTTCCGCCATTTCAGGCAATACCTAAAAATAGGTATTTTTCAGCTTAAAGTTTCATCTTTACCTCGCTTATATCTACTAACTTATTCACTATTGCATATATTGTAAGTCCGGCTGCAGAATGCACCTGAAGCTTGCGCGTTATATTTCTACGGTGAGTTATGACCGTATGCACTGATATGTAAAGTTTCTCGGCTATTTCCTTGTTGGTCATACCCTTAACTACATATCCCAGTATTTCTTTCTCTCTCTGGCTTAATGACTCTGAATCGCTGTCCTCTTCTTCATTTACATGTATCATGGCCGAAAGCTTGGCAGAAAGTGTTTCTATATCGTCAAACAGGTTTATACTCTCGTCATAACCTTTAAGCATATTTGCATCCACTACAGTACATACCAACGATATAAATTTCACATCCTGTATCTCATACTGACGTTTGAATTCTTCCACATTGAACCATCCGTCGAACATAGGGTTTACTATCAATATGTCAGGTTTGTGCGATTCCATACACAGCTGCAACCCCTCCATAGAGGATACCTCAAGAGTTTCCACATTATAGTCCGGAAGGTGTCTTAATACAGATATCAGACCTGTTCTTACTATCATGGAAGTCTCGGCAACTGCTATATTTATAATATCATGAGATTTCATTTTGCCTCCTTTTCCAATTTCTTTATTGCCGGCACAAACAGGAAGTCCTCTACCCTATTGTGCGATGCCAAATCTTCCTCGCAACTGAAGATATCGAACAAGGTTGCATTGAGCAAACGGTTGTTCCCTCCTGCAGGGAAATACTTTATAATTATATTCTTAAGTTCGGTTAGCTTGGTGTCTATATGTTCATGATGACTGGCAAACACACTGATATTGTAGCCCTGAGGATGTTCGCCACGCAGAAGCTGTTCCACGTATGTAAACACATTCTCATTCTCATGCTCCATATGTTTCTTCACTTCGTCGACATATGCGTCGAAAAAACGCAGTATAAGGAATGTCACATCCTTCTCTTCCGAATCGCCGATAGCCTCAATCAGTTTCTTCCTTATAGTAGGCAACTGGAAATCAAGAAAGTAGCTATGCGCTTCTCTCAGATAATTCATAAGTGAAGAAACAGATATACCTTCCAGGTGTTCCTCCATACGGTTACTGTCCTCAATAAGGAAGTTCACTACAGTCAAGAATGTGTTACAATCCACATTATTCAATTCACATACCTCGCGTACACTCTTATCTCCAAACCCTAGAGAGATACCAAATCGGCTCAAGACCTGAAGAAGAGCGTAATTTTCGCAAATCAGGTCACTCATTTTATCCGTCGGTTTGTAGATTCTGGTTCTATACATATTCAAAACATTGTTCATAGTTCTAATTCGGTTGCAAAATAATATATAAAAATCAAAGTTGTCAATACCTACTTTTAGGTATATTTGATATTTACAAAGATGAGGAAAATAGACGAAAAAATCTAATTTCATACATTAATTTTCCAAATTCTGACTGAATGTCCTATCTTTGCATATTAAAAAATACGAAACAGAATGTCCGACAGCAAATACATTTCAATAAAAGGCGCAAAGGTAAATAACCTTAAGAATATAGACGTTGATATACCGCGCAACAAACTCGTGGTAATAACCGGTCTGTCCGGTTCCGGTAAATCTTCCTTGGCATTCGACACCCTTTATGCCGAAGGTCAGAGAAGATATGTAGAAAGTCTTTCTTCTTACGCCCGACAGTTCCTGGGAAGAATGGGAAAGCCGGAATGCGATTTCATTAAAGGCATTCCCCCTGCGATAGCCATTGAGCAAAAAGTCGTAAGCCGTAATCCGCGTTCTACCGTAGGTACTTCAACCGAAATATACGAATATCTCAGACTACTGTATGCCAGAGTGGGAAAGACATATTCTCCTGTCAGCGGCGAACTAGTAAAGAAGGATAGCCCGGAAGATATTGTCAACTGCATGCTATCCTATCCTAAAGGCACAAAATACACAGTACTCACCTTGCTGCTTCCACGCGACGGACGTACGCATCAGGAGCAGCTGGATATGGACCTGAAACAAGGTTTTACACGTCTGGAAGTTGATGGTGAGATAGTAAGAATAGAAGACTATAAGTATGATGAAAGCGACAAGGTGTATCTTCTGATAGACCGTATGAGTTGTAGCGACGACAAGGACTCGATAAGCCGACTGACAGACTCGGCTGAAACTGCCATGTACGAGGGCGACGGTACATGCATGTTGCGCTTCTATCTGCCTGACGGTGAAACCAGACTTCACTGTTTCAGTACTAAGTTCGAAGCCGATGGCATTAAATTCGAAGAACCAACAGACCAGATGTTCTCGTTCAACTCCCCTATCGGAGCATGTCCAACATGCGAAGGTTTCGGTAAGATTATAGGCATAGACGAACATCTGGTAATACCAAACAGAGCACTGAGTGTATACGACGGTGCTGTGATGTGCTGGCGAGGAGAGAAGATGGGTGAATGGCTTCAGGAATTCCTGCGTGAGGCACCCAAACATAATTTTCCGATTTTTGCACCATATTATGAGCTTACAGAAGAACAGAAGGATTATCTTTGGCATGGTACGCGTGAAAAAGTATGTATAGACACATTCTTCAAGATGCTTGAAGAGAACCAGTACAAGATACAGTACAGAGTGATGCTGGCACGCTATAGAGGCAAGACCACTTGTCCTACCTGCAAAGGTGGCAGGCTAAAGAAAGAAGCTACATACGTGAAAATAGGCGGAAAGAATATCTGCCAGCTGGTAGACATGCCTATAACAGAGTTGAAAGAATTTTTCCGTACTCTTCAGCTTAACGAGCACGACACTCTTGTGGCGCAGAGACTTCTTAATGAAATAAACAGCCGTCTGAACTTCCTGATGGATGTAGGTCTTGGATATCTTACGCTGAACCGTTTGAGCAATACCCTGTCAGGCGGTGAGAGTCAGCGTATCAATCTTGCCACATCACTTGGTAGCAGTCTGGTTGGTTCATTATATATACTTGACGAACCGAGTATAGGACTTCACAGCCGCGATACAGACAAACTGATAAAGGTACTGCGACAACTCCAACAGCTTGGCAACACAGTTGTGGTGGTGGAACACGACGAGGAAATTATACGTGCAGCAGACTATATTATCGACATAGGTCCGAAAGCCGGACGTCTTGGGGGCGAAGTGGTATATCATGGCGATATGAAAGACCTGCAGAAAGGCAGCAACAGCTACACCGTGAAATATCTGTTGGGCGAAGAGACTATCCCTCTCCCACTAAGTCACCGTTCATGGAACAATTATATAGAGATAAAAGGTGCAAGAGAAAATAATCTGAAAGGCATCGACGTTAAGTTTCCACTCAATGTAATGACTGTAGTCACCGGAGTGAGCGGTTCCGGAAAGAGTACCCTAGTACGTGACGTATTCTTTAAAGCCCTGAAGCGTGAATATAGCGAGGCTAGCGAACGTCCGGGTGAATTCGTTTCTCTGGAAGGAGACATAAAGATGATTAAAGACATAGAGTTTGTCGACCAGACCCCTATAGGTAAATCATCACGCAGTAATCCTGTGACATACGTCAAGGCATACGACGAAATCAGAAAACTGTTTGCCGAACAACCTCTGTCAAAACAGATGGGATATACAGCCGGCTATTTCTCTTTCAACACCGAAGGCGGACGATGCGAGGAATGTAAGGGTGAAGGTACGGTAACGGTGGAAATGCAGTTTATGGCCGACCTTGTACTGGAATGTGAATCTTGCCACGGAAAACGTTTCAAAAGCGATGTACTTGAAGTCAAATTCGAAGGGAAAAATATATACGACATACTTGAAATGACCGTAAACCAGGCAATAGAATTCTTTACAGAACATAACCAAAAAAAGATTGTAAAGAAACTGCAACCGCTACAGGAAGTAGGACTAGGATACATCAAGCTCGGACAGTCATCGTCGACCCTTTCAGGCGGAGAAAACCAGAGAGTGAAGCTGGCATATTTCCTCAGTGTAGAGAAATCGCAACCTACTATATTTGTATTCGACGAACCTACCACAGGTCTACACTTTCATGACATAAAGAAACTGCTCGAAGCTTTCGATTCGCTGATAGCAAGAGGACATACCATAGTCATCATCGAGCATAACATGGATGTAATAAAATGTGCAGACTATGTTATAGATCTAGGTCCCGAAGGTGGCGACAAGGGTGGAAACCTAGTAATAGCAGGAACTCCAGAAGAGGTTGCCAAATGCGGTGCGTCATACACAGGACAATTCCTGGCAGAAAAAATAAATCAATAAGAACATACTATCAATTTAATGAAAGGTTGTAAGGCTAAATAAAGTCTTGCAACCTTATTTTCTTTCCAGGCACAGCAAAATAGTACAAAATGAAACATACACGTAAGTATTTGTTACATGAAAAATATGCATTTTCAGGCAATACAAGTATATTTGCATCTGTTACGGAACAAAAACTTCCGTAATTAAAACCATGAAAAAAGTATAACAACATTAACCATTATGAATTTTAAAATCTTATTACAGACAGGCATCTTCTGCGCATTGGCGTCATCATGCGCACAAGAAAACAAATTTCCTTATCAAGACCCATCATTATCTCCCGAAGAAAGGGCTGAAGACTTATTGAAAAGACTGACTCTAGAAGAAAAAGCCTTATTGATGCAAAACGAGTCGCCGGCAATTGAAAGACTCGGCATTAAAGCATATGACTGGTGGAACGAGGCTCTTCACGGAGTGGCAAGGGCTGGTTTAGCTACAGTATACCCACAGTCTATAGGTATGGCAGCATCATTCAACGACGAACTTCTGTACGATGTATTTACATCTGTTTCGGATGAGGCAAGAGCAAAATCTACTGAATTCAGCAAGGCAGGGGGATTGAAAAGATATCAGGGACTCACAATGTGGACTCCTAACGTAAACATATTCAGAGACCCACGTTGGGGAAGAGGACAAGAAACATATGGTGAAGATCCTTACCTGACATCAAGAATGGGAGTTGCCGTAGTTAAAGGTCTTCAAGGTCCGGACGACAGTAAATACGACAAGCTGCATGCTTGCGCAAAACATTATGCAGTACACTCCGGTCCGGAATGGAACAGACACAGCTATAATGCCGAAAACATATCACCTAGAGACCTATGGGAAACTTATCTTCCTGCTTTCAAAGAACTGGTACAAGAGGCTGACGTCAAGGAAGTGATGTGTGCATACAACCGTTACGAAGGTGAGCCATGCTGTGGAAGCAACAGACTTCTCACCCAGATTCTGCGTGACGAATGGGGATTCGACGGTATTGTGGTATCAGACTGCTGGGCAATAAACGACTTCTGGAGCAAAGGTCATCACGAAACCCATCCGGACAAAAATCATGCTATAGCCGATGCAGTATCGAATGGTACCGATTTGGAGTGCGGACCAAACTATTCATCACTCCCTGAGGCTGTCAAGGCAGGACTTATCACAGAAGAACGCATTGACGTATCTCTAAAAAGACTCCTGAAAGCAAGATTCGAATTAGGGGAAATGGACGAAAATACTCCATGGAATGAAATTCCATATTCGGTTGTCGATTCAAAGGAACACAAGGAACTGGCTCTGAATATGGCAAGAGAATCAATGGTTCTTTTACAGAACAAAAACAATATCCTACCTCTAAAAGGTAATGAAAAGATTGCTCTTGTAGGCCCTAATGCAAACGACTCTATAATGCAGTGGGGAAACTACAATGGTCATCCATCACACACTATAACTTTACTTGAAGGTCTTAGAAACTACGTAAAACCGGAAAACCTTATATATGAGCAGGGATGCGACAGAACTATCAGCACATACCTGCACAGTACTTTCAGCCAGTGCAGCAATGATGGCAAACCAGGCTTCAAGGCTACATATTGGAACAATACGGAAATGGAAGGTGAACCGGCAACAGTTACCCACGTAAGTACACCATTCCATTTCATAACAACCGGTGGTACTACTTTTGCATCGGGAGTAAACATACAGAACTTCTCTGCCAAATATGAAAGTGTTTTGAAACCGGAAAAAGATACAGATATAGACTTCTGTTTCACAGCTCATGCTCAAATCAAACTTTACATAAACGGTGAAAAGGTTGGAGAAGGAAAATTTATCAAGAACAATGAAAGTCTGTATACCCTTAAAGCCAAAGCAGGAAAAGAATACAATATAGCTATAGAATATACATTCAATAGTAATGACCGCGCTGCATCACTCGACTTCGATATGGGTTACTATGTTCCTGTTGACCTACAGAAAAGTATAAATGCAGTAAAAGATGCTGACATTGTTATATTTGCAGGAGGTATATCTCCTTCCCTTGAAGGTGAAGAGATGTCTGTCAAGATTCCGGGATTCAAGGGAGGCGACAGAACAAATATCGAACTGCCTGATATACAAAGAGAATTCATCAAGAAGCTGAAAGCAGCCGGAAAGAAAATTGTTTACGTGAACTTCTCCGGTTCTGCAATGGGACTCGTTCCTGAATCACAGAACTGCGACGCTATTATCCAGGCATGGTATCCTGGACAGGCTGGTGGTCAGGCTGTGGCAGACGTAATCACAGGTAAGTACAATCCAGCCGGACGACTCCCAATCACTTTCTATAAAAATGTAGAACAGTTGCCTGATTTCGAAGACTATTCAATGAAAGGACGTACATACAGATATATGACGGAGAAACCTCTTTTCTGTTTCGGTCATGGATTGAGCTATACTAAATTTGAATATGGAAATGCCACTGTAAGCAGCAACACTCTTGACAAGGATGACGAAATCAAACTCACTATACCTGTAAAGAATACAGGCAATATGAATGGTGAAGAAGTAGTACAAGTGTATCTGAAATACAACAAAGACAAAGAAGGGCCTTCACATGCTCTGAGAGGTTTCAAGAGAGTGGAAATTGAAAAAGGAGAAACTGAAAAAGTAGAAATCACTCTTGAAAAAGAAGACTTCGAATGGTTTGACACTCAGAACAACACTATGAGAACACTTGAAGGAGAATATACCGTATACTATGGTGGTACGTCAGATATGAGTAAGCTCAAAAAACTCACTGTAGAGGTGAAATAAGGAATATTTCTTGCATTCAACGAAAAAGAGTTGTACTTTTGAAATCAAAGAATACAACTCCAGACATGAATACAGAAATTATAAGTACATTATACAAACAAGTTACCGGTCAGCAGCACGATAATATCGAGTTGCTGACCGGTTCCGGTTCTAACCGTCAGTATTTCCGTATGAGCGGAATCCGTAGTCTGATAGCCGTACGTGGAGAATCAATTGCAGAAAACCGTGCCTTCATATATATGGCTCGTCATTTCCGTAATAAAGGAATACCTGTTCCTGAAGTACTGGCAGTTTCTGGCGATGAAAGTTGCTATATTCAGGAAGACCTTGGAGACACTCTCCTATTCAATGCCATATCAAACGGCAGAACAACAGGAGAATTCTGCGACTACGAAAAACAGCTTATACACAAAAGTATATCCCTACTACCGTCAATCCAGTTCAAAGGAGCCGAGGGTATGGATTTCAGTATTTGCTATCCGTTATCGGATTTCAACCGACGTACAGTTATGTGGGATTTGAACTACTTCAAGTATTGTTTCCTTAAGGCTACAGGCATCAGTTTCAATGAGAGTATCTTGGAAGACGATTTCGAGGAAATGACAGAAATTCTGCTGAAAGCATCATCCGATACTTTCATGTACCGCGATTTCCAGAGCCGAAATGTTATAATCAAGGACGGAGCACCATACTTCATCGATTTTCAGGGAGGGCGCAAAGGCCCTATATATTATGATGTAGCCTCATTCCTATGGCAAGCTAAAGCCAACTTCAACAATGATTTAAGGGAGGAAATGATTGACACTTATATTAGTGAGGCAAGCAAGTTCACTAATATCAATCCTGCAAAGTTTAGAAAGACATTACATCACTTCGTTGTTTTCCGTACTATGCAGGTACTCGGTGCTTACGGTTTCCGCGGACTATTCGAACGCAAAACACACTTCATAGAGAGCATTCCATATGCTCTGAATAATCTTCAAACACTATTTAAAGACCATTTTAACGAATATCCGTACTTGAGTAAACTGCTCATACAACTATCACAAATGGACATCAACGACATAACAACATTAAAACAATGAATACAGACAAACAGCTTACAGTAAAAGTAATGAGTTTCTCCTATCGTAAAGGTATTCCAGAAGATACATCCGGCAACGGAGGAGGGTATGTTTTCGACTGCCGATATGTACACAACCCTGGTAGATACGATGAATACAAGCCTCTGACAGGGCTTGACAAACCGGTTATAGACTTCCTTGAAAAGGATGGTGAGATAACAGAATTCCTTACTCACGTATTTGCACTTACAGACGCACACGTGAAACGTTATATTGAAAGAGGATTTACCAGTCTGATGATATGTTTCGGTTGTACAGGCGGGCAGCACCGTTCAGTCTATTCGGCACAACATACGGCAGAACATATCCACAACCTGTTCGGCGTAAGAGTAGAACTTTGTCACCGCGAACAGAATATAGAACAGATTTTTGAAGCTACCAATAAAGAAGTATGAGAGCCATGATTTTCGCAGCCGGTTTGGGTACAAGACTCAAACCACTGACAGACACAATGCCTAAAGCGCTTGTACCTGTAGCAGGCAAACCAATGCTGGAGCATGTCATAATGAAACTGAAATCATCCGGATTTGATGACATCATTATAAATATCCATCATTTCGGGGAGCAGATTATTGACTTCCTACAGGCCAACAATAACTTCGGAGTAAATATCCGTATAAGCGATGAAAGTGAAATGCTTCTTGATACCGGTGGAGGAATAAAACGTGCCTTTGAACTATTCCCTACGGACAAGCCTGTGCTGATACACAACGTAGACATCCTCTCGGATGTAGATTTAAAAGCGCTTTATGACTTCCATCTCCGCTCAGGCAATGACTCCACACTCATGGTGAGCAAAAGAAATACATCACGCTATCTTATATTCAATAAGGAAGACAGACTATGCGGGTGGATAAACAAGAACAGTGGTGAGACAAAACCGGAAGGTTTCATTTATAACTCTTCGGAATATTCCGAATATGCTTTCAGCGGAATACATGTGGTTTCGCCATCAATAATGAAATATATGGGAGAAAACTATAAAGGTAAATTTCCTATAATGGATTTCTATCTGGGAACATGTCATGAAGCACATTTCGGAGCATGTACCAAGCCGGAAATTAAACTGATAGATATAGGAAAACCGGAAACTCTGGAGAAAGCTAATGAATTTATAAGTATGCTATAAATATTAAGGGCGGTCCACAACGAACCGCCCTTATTATATAATATCAATCCCAAAGTTTAAGTCTGTTTTCGCGAGCCTCATCAAGCGAAACCACATTGATTTTTTTTTCCTGATGGGCATCTGCCAGCGCCTTATATTCATCATAAAGCTCTTTCACAAATACTTCTTTCTGCTCATGATTAAGTAGCTTGGCTGCAACAGGAGCATTTTGCGAAGCATCCTTAAGATGAACCACCGGAGCATGATATGCAGGAACAATCTTCAATGCAGTATGAAGCTTGGACGTAGTAGCACCTCCCACTATGACAGGTATATCAAGCCCTGCACGTTCCATTTCCGAAACAGTATGTACCATTTCGTCAAGTGAAGGAGTTATAAGTCCGCTCAACCCTACAATGTCAACCTTCTCACGGACAGCGGTTTCTATAATCTTTTCGGCAGGAACCATGACACCAAGGTCTATAATCTCAAAATTATTACATGCCATTACCACACCTACTATATTCTTTCCAATGTCGTGTACATCACCTTTCACAGTAGCCAAAAGAACTTTCCCGGCACTTGCCGCACCGTCCTTCTTTTCAGCCTCAATATATGGTTGTAGGACAGCCACTGCTTTCTTCATAGTACGGGCTGTCTTTACTACCTGCGGAAGGAACATCTTGCCGGAACCGAAAAGTTCGCCAACATGGTTCATACCATCCATCAGCGGACCTTCGATAATGCTCACGGCATTAGGATATTTTCCAAGAGCCTCATTCAAGTCATCTTCAAGGAAGTCACTTACACCTTTCACCAATGCATACTTCAATCTATCCTCTACAGAGGAACCGTCTCTCCAGGCTATCTTGGACGAAGATGCCTGTTCGTCAGTCTGCCCTTCCTTCTCGGCCTTCAGACGCTCGGCAGTTTCAATCAGTCTTTCTGCAGCATCTGGACGACGGTTGAGAACTACATCTTCTATCCTTTCAAGCACATCTTCCGGAATATCTGTATACAGAACGGATGCCGCCGGATTTACGATACCCATATCCATACCCTGTTGGATAGCATGATAAAGGAATACTGCATGCATAGCCTCGCGGATATAATTGTTGCCGCGGAAAGAAAAAGAAAGATTACTAACCCCACCGCTGATATGTGCTCCCGGAAGATTTTTCTTTATCCACCCCGTGGCACGTATAAAGTCTACAGCATAATTGTTATGTTCCTCGATACCTGTTGCCACTGCAAGTACATTAGGGTCGAATATTATATCGTGTGGATTGAAACCAACTACTTCTGTAAGAATACGGTATGCACGTTCGCACACTGAAATCTTCCGTTCATATGTATCTGCCTGTCCCTGTTCGTCGAAAGCCATTACTATGACTGCAGCACCAAAAGCCTTAACTGTACGTGCATGCTCGATAAACACATCTTCTCCTTCTTTCAGAGAAATGGAGTTAACCACACACTTACCCTGAACACATTTCAGTCCTGCAAGGATAATATCCCATTTTGATGAATCTATCATAACAGGCACACGTGCTATCTCTGGTTCCGATGCCAGAAGATTCAGAAAAGTTGTCATTTCCGATGCTGCATCCAGCAGCCCATCATCCATATTGACATCTATCACTAAAGCACCATCTTCCACCTGCTTGCGTGCAATGGAAAGAGCCTCATCGTATTTCTTTTCATTAATAAGCCGGAGGAACTTTCTAGAACCGGCAACATTACATCTTTCGCCTACATTGACAAATCGTACTTCAGGAGTAAGTTCCATCAGTTCAAGACCAGACAGCCACATATACTCCGGACGAGGTGCAGGTTTATGAGGCACTGCATCCTTTATCAATTCCTGATACTTGGCTATATATTCTTCAGTAGTACCACAACATCCACCGATAATGTTTACCAATCCCTCATTGATATACTCTTTCACTTCTTCCGCCATCTGCTCCGGAGTTTGGTCATACTGTCCCAGGCTGTTCGGTAAACCCGCATTAGGATATGCGCTTATGTAATAAGGTGCCCTAGCAGCCAATGATTCAAGGAACGGCTTCAACTGTTTTGCACCAAACGAGCAGTTAAGACCTACAGAAAGTATGTCAGCATGTTGTACTGATGCCAGAAATGCATCAAGAGTCTGTCCAGACAGAGTTCTGCCGGCTATATCCGATACTGTTACTGAAAGCATCATAGGAACCTTTCTGCCTATTTTCTGCATTGACTTCTCTGCAGCCATGATTGCCGCCTTGGCATTTAGTGTATCGAATATGGTTTCTATAAGTATAGCATCCACCCCACCTTCAAGCAAAGCCTCCATCTGTATACAATATGCAGAACAAAGTTCATCGAATGTCAGTGCACGATATGCCGGATTATTTACATCCGGACTCATTGAACAAGTCTTGTTGGTAGGTCCCACAGAACCTGCCACAAACCTTGGTTTGTCAGGATTCATAGCTGTAAATTCATCCGCAACCTTTCTTGCCAAACGTGCAGCCTCAATATTTATCTCACGGCAGAGATGTTCGGCATGATAGTCTGCCATAGATACCGGAGTGGCATTAAAACTGTTTGTTTCTATGATATCGGCTCCAGCCAGCAAATATTTTCGGTGTATTTCCTCTATCACATCAGGACGCGTAAGGCAAAGCAAGTCATTATTACCTTTCTGCTGTCCCGTAAGCTCCTTAAAACGTTCTCCACGAAAATCATCCTCTGTAAGTCCATATCTTTGTATCATTGTACCCATGGCTCCATCAAGAACCAGAATACGCTCGTCCAATAGTTGTTGTATTGTTTTTGTCAGCATATTTTATGTTTATCTCTTAAACATACGGTCCATCATTCTCTTGTCGTCTTTCTCTTTTAGTGTTTCGCGCTTGTCGTATTGCTTCTTACCTTTGGCTAGTGCTATAACCACCTTTGCCAGTCCTCGTTCATTGATAAACATACGCGTAGGAACAATAGTAAATCCTGTTTCCTGTATTCCACGCTGCAACTTGCGAAGTTCCTTTTTGTTGAGCAAAAGCTTACGGTCGCGTCGTGCCAGATGGTTATTATACGAACCATAGAAATACTCGGCAATATGCATATTCTTTACCCACAGCTCACCTTTGGAGAAGAAACAGAATGTATCCACAAGGCTAGCCTTTCCTTGTCTTATAGACTTTATTTCCGTCCCGGTCAGCACTATTCCGGCAGTGTACGTATCTATAAATTCATAGTCGAACGAAGCACGTTTGTTCTTTATATTTATATTGTTATTGGTCTGATTCTTCATATCAACTCATTATTTTTTAATCTTCCCCCCCTTCGTCAGCGAAGAGTGACAGACAATTTATTAAACACAAATTCTATAAGCGATGGACACAGCAAAATTACTATAGTAGCAACCAGAGTAAATAGCGTAACCTTATCCTCACTAATTTTCAGAAACCGTCTGGTACCTTCAAAAACAACAAACAGCGTGTAAACCTGAAGTATTACAAGCAAAAGTTTTAAAGACAACAGACTACTAAGAATGTCAAGGACAAATTTTACTGTCATGGAATACGCCACAAATACCGATACCATGTCCTTAGACAAAGTAGTACTGAACCACTTCTGCAGCATCTTGTCAATCAGATAAGAGGAAAGAAAAAATCCTCCAAACAATGCAACTGCAACAGCACAACAATGAGTCAATGCAACCTGGAATACATCTGGAATAAACTCTTTTCCGAAAAATGTACCTATAAACTCACTAACACCACATAAGCCAATCAAAGGATAAACAAAATTAGGGAGAACCGATTTTGACTCACCTTCTATAGAAATCTGCTCCCAAGCCTTTGATGGCGAAGAAAGTATAAATAATGTCCTAGACAACAAATCCTTGTAATTCAATTTTCCTAAATTTTAAATTTCTAATCTATTGATTTTCTTAGACTAATACCTTAATCTTTGTTTTTCGCCTGTTAAAGACGATTTGAACTGCAAATTTATAAAAAAAGAACGAATATATTCTGTTTGCAAATATGATTTTTACCAATATAATATGCTTTAAACAAGCATACTTCAATAAAAACCGACGGGTGGTAAACTTAAAGTTGAAAGTTTGCCACCCGTCGCTACATTAAATATTATTTTTATTATAGGCTTGTATTATTACCAAAATACTGGTCAATTATAGATTTATATTCAATTCGTATTTCGCTCTCTCTCGCATCATCCATAGTTGAATAAGACGACTGTTTGAACTTAATAATTATCATTTCAGGTTCAGAACCACCCAATACATAATTCAAATTAAAATGACGCGTTTCAGTTCCAGTACTTGTTCTTTCCTTATTAATATCAGGATCGGCAACTGTATGATACAGATAAAGGACCATTGTATTGTCATTTACATCCTCATCTTCTTCCGCTGTAGGCTTATAAATGTTAAACTGATGTTTATCCAATTCTGCTGTCAAATCAGTAGCATTTGATGAATCCTTATAATAATAAGTAAGATTTATGAATACATTTGTCTTGTCAAAAAAGTTAACCGTCGCACCAACTGTATGTATAGGAGCATTCGTCTCCATCTCGCCAGACGTAAACCCAAAATCATTAATAGGAAGTAAATTCAGAATCTCTCCCTGAATTTTATTTGAACCTTGCGTTAAAGTTCTAGAATCATATTTATATGTAACAATAGCATATTCTGAATCTATTTCACTCGTAATAGCCTCTGCATTTGTAGGTTCTACAGTATATTTACCGGCACTTTCAAAACTATAGAGTCCTATAAATCCTTTTACTTTCATTATTTCCGTACCTGTGAAATACGGATCAGGATCACCCAAACAAGAACTCAACCCCAACATAACCATCAACGCGGCAAACAAAACCGCTAATTTCGTTTTCTTCATAAATATCTTTTTTATCTTTAAAATTAATAAACTGTATATATAAAATGTAGCTTTATGCATAAAACTGCACAAAGCTACAAAAAAAATTATTCTATTGCTGCAAAATCATCAATATGCTCATCTACATATTGAGCAATTGTAGCAGTTACCATTTCCTCCATATCCATGAACTGTTCTTCCAGATCATCGAAAGCCTCATACTGTTCGTACATTGCCATAAATTCTTCATCAGTACGTTCCTTCTGCAAATCAGCCTTATTAGCATCATAAATAACCTTTGCATCATAAAGAAGTTTCGCAAAATCCTTGGCACCAAACATACGCATGGCTTTGGCAAAAGGATTTTCGAAAATGTAAGGTCCATACCCATTCTGAATTAACTGTACGAATCCTCCTTCAAGCACTTCTTCACGGAAAAAATGATATCCCAACAATGAATGCTGATAACCGTTCAATAAAGGCATTGTTTCTGCATTCATCTCACCTCCTGTAACTTCTAAATATTTGTCAGTGAAAACCTTGAGAAAAGCATCCATACCTTCCTCTGCCCCTCTACGCAAATCTGCGTCGGATACTGTTATTTTCTTTGTTTCCATATACTATTTTCTTGTTGATACAAAGGAAATATTTTTTCGTGAAACATACAATATTTATATAAACAAAAAACGACAGGTCATTTCAACCAAAACGTCCTGTCGTTTTAGATAAAACGTCAAATCATTTTTTTAAACGTCTGAACCTAAAAAATGAAGCCGATAATAACGAATGCTAAACTGACTTTTATATCTTTGCATTTATTAAGTGCGACAAGAAGTCGTACAAGTAATTGTTCAGCATAATGTCTGAACCTGTTGTTCCGTCAACAGTAGCCTAAA
>CALUPA010000059.1 GCA_944322395.1 uncultured Phocaeicola sp. | reverse complement strand
GGTCTTAACATGTAAAAGGTGTAAACCTATATATGATTTTAATTATTAACCTGTCAACTAAATTCAGTACACCTCAATTAACTAAAATATAATTATGAAACGCCTTGTCATTTTAGGTAAAATGACAAGGCGTTTCATTTTAAATGACAGTTCATTTTTTTAAAACGTATAAGGTTATTATATTTGCCAAAAATTTAACACCAGATAATTATGATAACAAATAACGACATGCTGTTGGCCTTCGGGCTGACATTGATAGCCGGACTGTCTACCGGCATAGGAAGTCTTATAGCATTGCTGTCGAAAAAGACAGATACACGTTTCCTCTCCGCTTCACTGGGATTGTCGGCAGGAGTGATGATTTATGTATCTTTTATGGAGCTGATGCCTGAATCTGTTCATCTGCTAAGCGGAATATACAGCGAACGCGAAGCATCTGCATATATGCTATTGGCATTTTTCATCGGTATAGGACTTATTGCACTGATAGACTTCCTTGTGCCTGAGGATGAAAATCCACACGAGATTCATTCATCCCAAGGCAATGAAAAGAGACTTAAACGTACAGGAGTAATGATGGCACTTGCAATAGGAATACACAACTTCCCGGAAGGACTTGCCACATTCACGTCTGCACTGACCGACCTGGAGATTGCAATTCCAATTGTATTCGCCATCGCCATCCATAATATACCGGAAGGCGTAGCAGTTTCTGTTCCCATTTACCATGCAACAGGCAGCCGCAGAAAAGCTTTCTGGTATTCATTCCTATCCGGAATGGCAGAGCCTATAGGAGCACTGATAGGAATACTGTTCCTTATTCCGTTCTGGACTCCGTCTATCAACGCACTGATGCTTGCACTGGTTTCAGGTATCATGGTTTATATATCATTCGACGAACTTCTGCCAAGCACAGAAAAGTACGGTCACCATCACTGGGGAATAAGTGGTGTAATATTAGGTATGGCTATAATGGCTGTGAGTCTGCTATTGATATAAATATAATAAGAAACATTATAAAAATATTGGAAAAATAATTTTAATTCCATATCTTTGTTAATGGCTGTAAGTTGTAAGTTCTTTACTGAGAAACTTCAACTTACAGCCATTGTCGTATTTATAATAAATTATAACTATGAAATTCAGTAAACAAAGTACAACACTCTACATTCTGGCTATTGTTATAGTCATATTTATATAATGAGTATATTCAATAACAATCACACTGTTGACACATCTGAATTCCTGATTAACAAACCATGGGAAAAGGAAATACATATAGTAAATAGTGATTACATGAAACATTATCTGTATTCTATAACCGGGTTTTACAAAGAACTGCCTTGGGCTGTACGTACTTCATATTCTATAATACAAATTTCCTGTCTGGCGCTTATAATCCTGCTATATATTCTGTTTTGGGATGTAAGAAGAAAAAAATCCATACATAACAGTTACATAAAGCTTAAGAACAAATACTTCGAAAAGCTTAAAGATATCTGTACACAAGAAAGAGAAATGAATGAAACTGAAATAAAGGATATCTTAAGCATAAACGAAGATTCGGACTTTTCATATTCAGAAAAACTATTGCTTATCGATATGTTTCTTGAACTCAAAATGAATATAACCATAAATCAGAACAGCATAAGGAATATTAAGAACTGCATTAAAGTTTTCAGGTTACAGGAATTTATGGAAGAAAGACTCATAAAGGGGAAAGACTCGGAAAAACTTAAAATTATACAAGCTGTAAGATTTCTACAGATAAACATAGCCGACAGCTATATCACAAGACTTATAAATCACAGAGATAAAGACCTTCAGAAAGCTGCACGACTGTACTACATCATAAGCAATGATGAAGACCCGTTCAGATACATGGAAGGGAAAGACGGGAATGATAACTTCCTGGCGTGGGATATGCTGGAAACTCACCAGATATTCGAAGATTGCAGAAATATAAACAAGAGTCTTCCATCATTCATTCCTGCCATGAAACAAGTTAACAATAACTACATAGTAGAGTTTTTCATAAAAGAAACCGCTTATTGGGGAACAGATAAGGAGATGAAATATCTTACGGGATATTTGGATTCCGAAAATGAAAGTATAGTAAAGTCTGCACTGGAAAGCATAAGTCTGAGAAAGACTAAGGGAGAAGAGGAAAAACTTAAGGAAATATATTACGAGCAGCCGGAAAATATCAAGAGAGTTATTCTGTTTACTCTGCTGACTACATCACCGGAATCGTCTTTAAAATTCTTTAGTGAAGCTTTCGACAATACTTCGTCGCAACTAACCAAACGGATGGCACTTCAGTGTTTATGGAAAGCAGGAGATGAAGGTAAAAAACTGTTTGCTGCAATGGAAGAAAAAACAGACAAAAAGAATAAAATTCTTTTCCTTCATGTTAAGGATAGTATCATAAACAGAGAAAAACTTAATCTACATAATATTAACTGACAATACTGATAATAAAAGACATAGAGCAACATGAAAGAATTTTTAATAAGTTTCTACGGACATACAATATTTATATATTCATTAGGTCTTATTATATCGTATGTAATATTAATGTGGCTGGCAGAAATCTCTATACTAAGAAGCAAAAAGAACAATCTGGAGTCGTACGCCAAAGATCTTATCAAAAGAAGTCCGTACACTCCTGGAGTATCTATAGTAGCTCCGGCATACAATGAAGAACTGACTATTGTGGAGAATGTAAATTCACTGTTGGCACAGGACTATCCCCTGTTTGAAGTAATTATTGTAAATGACGGAAGTAAGGATGGAACTCTACAGAAACTGATTGAGAACTTCGACCTTGTAGAGGTGCCATACGCTTATGTAGCCCAGCTGAAAACCAAGCCTTACAAAAGAATGTTCAAGTCCACAAGACCGGAATTTGCAAAACTGAAAGTCGTAGATAAAGAAAACGGAGGAACCAAGGCCGATGCCGTAAATGCAGGTCTGAATGCCGCTTCATTCCCATACTTTATCAATACTGACGTAGACTGTATCCTGGCCAAGGATGCTATATTCCAATGCGTACTGCCTTTATTGAGTCAGGAAAACATCATTGCTGTGAGTGGAGCAATGGCTCTTTCCAACGGATGTAAGGTGGAAAAAGGACAGATAACAGAAGCCTACCCTCCTCACAAACTGATACCTCTGTTCCAGACTCTGGAATATATGCGTTCGTTCCTTATCGGTAAAATGGGATGGTCCACCATCAATGCAATGCCCAACGTATCGGGTGGTTACGGACTGTTCAAGACCGATGTAGTGATTTCTGCCGGTGGCTACAGCCCCGACTCGTTTGCCGAAGATATGGATATGCTTATAAGAATGGTGGCATACTGCTGAGAGGCTAAGCGTCCTTACAGGATTATACAGATTCCTTATACCTGCTGCTGGACAGAAGGTCCCGGAAACCTTAAGGTCCTGTCGCGTCAGCGTGTGAGATGGGGAAGAGGACTGATACAGACTTTCTACAACCACAGAAGAATAGTGGGCAACAGGAAATACAGCAGACTCGGAAAGATAACCTTACCGTATCTGTTCATCTTTGAATTCCTGGCACCGGTAATTGAATTTTTCGGTTTCTTAACTTTCATATTTCTGGCTGTAATAGGTGCCATAAACTGGGGAAATGCTCTCATCATGTTCCTGGCCATATATACATTCTGTATTCTGCTTTCGATGGTGGTTATATCATTCGACTATACTATTGGCGGATCCTACAAGACAGTAAAATCATACTTATGGATTCTTCTGGCAGCAATGGCTGAACCTTTCATCTATCATCCTATGGTAGTGTTTTTCTCCATCCGAGGATACTGTAACTATCTGCTGGGTAAAAAAGCCGTATGGGGCGAGATGACTAGAAAGGGATTTGCCAAAAAAGAAACAACAAACTAATTTATATCACTGATTATGAAACTCAGAACCAAAATAGCAGGCACTATAATCACAATGTCCATATGTTCCATGACTTACAGCGGAATATATGCCTACGGATACAATAAGACTGCAGAAGAATACAACAAAATAATAAAATCACTATATCAGAAAAACAGTATGGACAGCATCAAGATTATCCTTGATGAAGCCCTCAGCCTGTACCCCAACGATACAGATCTGAACAGATGGGCAGGTACATATTTTCTTCAGAAAAAAGAAACAGACAATGCAAGATATTTCCTAATCAAAGCTATACAGCAGGACGATGAGAACTATCTGGCCAAACAACAGATGGTGGCACTGGAAGAGGAAGCAGGTAATATATCAAGCGCAATCTGTTACGTAAACGAAATGCTGGAGCTTTATCCGTACGACCATGGATTGTGGAAAAAGAAGATAGGTCTGTACAGGAAACAGGGCAATGACATTGAGGCAGACCGTCTTCTGAACCGTCTGTACACAATATATCCAAATGACAGCACGGTAAGAAATGATTACACAAACAGGCTTGAAGAAATCTATATTAACCAAAGGAAAGAAGGAAAAAGAAATGAAGCTATAGCTACTCTGAGGAAACTCATAGGCTATAAAAATAAAGAAAAGACATATTATCTGGACCTTGCAAACCTGTTGTACAGACAGGGACATTCGGAAGAAGCAGTAGCCACTCTATCCCAGGGACTTGAATATTTCCCTACCGACAAAGAGCTGTTAAGAAAGAAGGCTGAGATAATGGCTGAACGTGGATACAACAGGGACGCTGTAGGACTGCTGCAGAAAAGTAATTCAAGAGAACTATACCCTATTGCATCGGAAATAATGATTGAAGCAGCCAGAAGCGAAAGCTGGAAAGACCCATATGTTCTTTACGGCAGAATATACGATTCAGGAAAATCAAAGGAGGCACTTGACTATCTCATGCGAACTTCCATCTCACGCGGATATGACGATGACGCACTCTACTACCTGTCCGAGTACAGAAAAAGATATGGTGAAAGCCCTGAGATTCTGTATAAGGAATATATGATTTTTAGAAGGACAGGCAACAGAAAGTCTGCACTGAGAACACTTGAGAAATATGTCAATCTGAGACCTGCGGATAAGGATATGGCAGACGAGCTGGCATTGCTGAAAATGGATATGGCTGACGGGTATATCAAAGACAATATGTTCGATGAGGCTATCCCTACCCTGGAATCCGCATTGACATATGCGGACGACAAGGAAATATCTTCATCCATCATAAACAAACTGCTGTATTGCTATCTGAGTTCGAATAAAAATGTAAAGGCTATTGAACTTATAGATTCCGTTAGAATGACAGAAAACAACAGTTCAATATATGCAGCACAAAAGGCTGAAGCTCTGCACAGAATAGGTAAAACGGATATGGCAATTTCGGAACTTGAGGAAACTGGTAATACGGGATCCGAAACTTATGAGAGTATTTCTCTGGATTATATAAAGAATCTTACTGAATCAGGCGCAGAAAAAAAAGCATATGCTGTAAGCAGAAACTGGATAGAGAAAGCTCCTGAATCAGAAACCGGTCTGATGTCTGCCATTGGTACATCAGAGGCATTGGAGAAATATGATGAGTCAGACATCCTCATAGCCAAAGGAAGATCCTTATTCCCCGAAGAGCCGTACTTCGTACAGAAAGAAGCCGCATCACTTTATCGTAAGAAGAACTATCAGGCTGGAATGGATTTGCTAAGAACATGGGTGGACTCTCTGTCGGGCAATAAGGAACTTGCATCAGCTTACTCGGCAAATGCAGAGATGAGGGCACAGGAATTTCTGAAAGCTAAAGATGCCGACTCAGCTTTAGTGATAATAAAACATGCGAAAAATATTGACAAATCAAATCAGGAACTGTTGCTGGTTGAAGGAAGTGCCTACGAGATGAAAGGTGATTATAAATCGGCATACGCTTCATACTCCAAGTATCAGCCCGAAGCCATTTGGATGAGAGAATATAAAAGAAAACTACACGGAGTACAGAACAGAGGATACAGAAATTCCATTTCTGCAGATGTCCTGTCCGGATGGTATTCAGACGGCAGCAGACCTAACACAATAATTTCTGCTGCATATACAAGGAAAATGAAAAAAGATTATATCACTTCCACTTGCAATATCAGTTTCAGAAACAGTCCACAGGGCGATGAAACTACGGGAGCCAGTATCGCTACAGACAATACAGGAGCACAACTGAGGATTGACTGGGGACACACCTTCAATGAAAGATGGGCTACAGTGTTGGGAGTGGCTGCTGCAAACAGTATCTTCCCTACCTGGCTTGGTCAGGCAGGAGTTTTCTATACATTCCCTAAAGATTTTGAACTTGGTGTTACAGCAGGATACAGAAAAAACTACACTCCGGCAAATATTGTACTGAACAACAAATCTGGAAATATGTTCAACCTGAGAATATCAGGCAACGTTTATAGAGATTTATGGAGAGTAAACACCAACTGTGATGCTTTTATGCTGAACAAAGGTATGTACTTCAACCTGAACTCACAATTTAAATATTATCCTGCATACGACGGAAATACTCATATCATGGTATTTGCCGGAATAGGTACTGCACCGGAAATAGACTTTGTAGACAAACTGATGCCCGGAAGTTTTGAAAAGCTTAATGCTTCGCTTGGAATCGGAGGTGTATATATGGTGAGCAAGAATATTTCTTTGGGACTTAATGCGTCGTTCCATTACTTCTATAACCAAAGTGAAGAAATCGTTAATGGCGAGAATACAAATCTGGTAGTAACAAACTACAAAAACCTTTACGACATTTATGCACACATCATATTCAGTTTCTAAATATCTAATCTGCATCATACTGTCTTTATCGGCAGTATGCAGCCTTGCTAGGCAGAATATATCTCTGTCTGGTATAGCCGGATATTCCATACTTGCCCAAAACGATGATAACAGTATGGACAATAAATGGACTGAATATCTTCTGAACCAATCCAAACGCAGAATAAAGGACAAGTCGATTATCATAAACAAAAAGACGGATAAAAAAGATTTCCTGAACATTTATGTCCATATAGATGGATCTAAGAGTAGCGACTATTCTATTTCTGCCAGAAATAATGAACTTACCCTGACTGCTGCATCCGAGAAGGTGATGTTGTGGCTTGTATATCAGTTCATATCGAAAATAGCAGAATCAGACAGCAGATGGAATGCAAGTGATCTGGACCAGGCAATTATCAGTTGGAATGACACAGGCAGAAAATTCGACTTCGGATACAGAAGCATATATTCATCTGCAATGTCAGACCCTGACAAGATAGCGATAAGCAGCGATATGCACGTAGACTATGACTGGGGATTGTGGGGGCATAATCTGAGAAAGGTTTTCAGTGGTAACACTATACCATCGGATGCTATGGCAACAGTAAACGGGAAGAAATCGGACTCACAATTCTGCTTCTCGTCTGAAACACTTATGAAAGCCATGTCGGAATACATAACTGATTCGTACGGTAATGGCAACGATGGAAATACAGGTTGGTTCTCAATTGTACCTGATGACAACATGGAGGTATGTACATGCGAAAAATGTAAGAAAGCAGGAAACACCGGCAAGTCAGCCACACCAGCTGTCACTTCGCTAATAACCAGACTGGCTAAGAAATTCCCTAATCATCATTTCTACACTTCTGCATATAACACCACAACAGAAGCCCCGCTACAGAAACTACCGGAGAATGCAGGTGTACTGATCAGTGCTATAGACCTGCCTCTCAACACACACGGAACAAACTCCAAAAAATACACAACATGGAAAGCCAAACTCGTGAAATGGAAATCTGTAACGGATAAGGTTATAGTCTGGGACTATATGAGAAATTTCGATGATTATCTTACTCCCTACCCTTGCCTTCTAAGCATACAGCAAAGACTCAGGTGGTTCAAGAGTATTGGAGTTTATGGAGTTTTCTTCAATGGTAGCGGTGACGACTATTCATCCTTCGACGATCTTCAGACTTATATCATCTCGTCATTACTGAAAAACTGCAATATTGACGTTGCAGACTGCACGAAGAAATATCTGGATAAATTCTACCCTATAAGCCATAAGATGATATATGATTATTACATTGGGCTTGAAAATGAAGTAAAAGAAAAAAATATAACACTAGATTGGTATTCAGGAATAGACAATGCCCTTGTAAGTTATCTGGATGCAGACAAATTCAGAACCTTCTATTCGGAACTTGACAGAATATCAAAATCGGCCAAGGATGAGGAAAGAAAGAAACTGAATATGCTCTTGACAGCACTCAACTTTACGCAACTGGAAATCATACGCAGCGGTCATTTCAAAGACGAGATAAAAAACAAGGAAAAGACTAATGAATACATTGAACTTCTTAAAGGATTCGCCAACTTCAAGAATATGGTCAAATACAAGGAGGCATACGGAAACCTTTCTGAATATACAGAATCATGGGAAAAGAATACTTATTTCAAGGAGAACGATGGATACCCTATATCCGTAAGTAACTACAATAAGCTGACTGACGGATATTACGGCTCTGCTTTTGATTATCACACTCATTGGGTCATTCTAAAAAAAGAATCGAATGAATTCAATATCGGCGAGATAAAGTCAGGAAAAGATATAACCGTAGAGATGTCATTTATGAATGCTCCAAGATGGAAGATTTCTCCTCCATCCAAGATAGAAATATTTCAGAATGGCGTTTTAAAAGGTTCCTGGGAACAAAGCGATAAGACCTATGATGATTTTTCAGTTATAAAAGCAAAAATAAACATAAAATCCATCCAACCGGGAAAGGGGCTACGTGTACTGGTTTACAAAGGAAATAAACCACAAATAGCATGCGACGAAATTAATGTATATGATATAAAAAAGTAAGAATATGAGATATATAAATATGATAATACTTTCATCCGTACTGTCTGTATGCGGATGCAGTACAGAACTTAAACCTACAACCGTCAGTATAAATGACACAATAAGACATTATTACCCGATAATGACGGGTGAGATTCTGACACTGAGTTACGAGATAGAAAATACAGGTAAAGAGCCTCTGGTTATCAGCGAAATACAGTCTACTTGTGGATGCATAGCAACTGACGATAAAAGAAAAGTAATACAAGAAGGTCAAAAAGCTATACTAAACTTTGAATACGACAGTTCGAAGAACATCGGATATGTGGAACATGAGATTATGTTATATGGTAATTTTGAAAACTCCAGTGTGCGCAAACTATATTTCGATGTTAATGTCGTTCCTGGTGCAGATTACACGGAAGACTACGAAGCTCTGTACAAAGAAAGAGAAAAGCGCAATTCTATCCTGAAAGAGAATAAAAGTGCCAACAGAAAGAATTATTATGTTGACACTACAACAAAAGACAGATAAAAGTTAAATGCACGCAAATATTACGTATTTAAAAAATAAATCTGTATATTGTGCAATAATAGTCTAACCCTAAATTAAAACAATCATGAGAAAGTACATTGCAGAACTATTAGGCACAATGATCCTGGTATTACTGGGATGTGGTAGTGCAGTATTTGCAGGCGGTGCAGCAGAAACCGTCGGTGCAGGAACAGGAACTATTGGTGTAGCATTGGCTTTCGGACTTTCCGTTATAGCCATGGCATATTGTATAGGTAATATATCGGGATGCCACATTAATCCTGCCATTACCTTCGGAGCATGGATTAGTGGCAGAATAGAAACAAAAGATGCATTCATGTATATCGTGTTCCAGATTATTGGAGCCATCATAGGAGCAATGATACTGTCAATACTGGTAAGTACTGGTGGACATGCCGGTCCTACAATGACAGGAGCAAACTCTTTCGACAACGGAGAAACTGCGCAGGCATTCATAGCCGAGGCTGTGTTTACCTTCATTTTCGTACTTGTTGTTCTAGGTGCCACAGATGAAAAGAAAGGTGCAGGCAATATGGCAGGACTCGCCATCGGACTTACTTTAGCTCTGATACACATTGTCTGCATACCAATTACAGGAACTTCCGTCAATCCAGCAAGAAGTATTGGACCTGCAATCATGGAAGGAGGACAGGCTTTAAGTCAATTGTGGCTGTTCATTATAGCACCATTAGTGGGAGCAGCATTCAGTTCGTTGGTTTGGAAATTCATCGGCGGAAATAAACAATAACCTATCTGTACATAAAACATATCCCTTGTATTGAAAACATTAATATACTTTCGATACAAGGGATTTTATTTTTAATTAATTAAAGCATATGAATTCAATAAATTGTTTACGAAAAAATAAATAGTCAAAAACAAAGAAAAACAAGTCTTTTTTTGGGATTTAATATATAATGAAGTACTTTTGCTAAAAGTAGAAACAAGCATAAGATATGACACATCTAGAAAAATTGAATTATATACCTCAAAACATAGAATTGATGGCGGGAATAGACGTCACTGGTAATTTTAAATATCTATTCAGGACTCCATCAAAAGTTCCGGGATATATGTTTCTATTATGCTTCCAAGGAACATGTACGATAACAGTACACCTCACACAGTACACTATGAAGAAAGGTACGCTACTTATATTGCTTCCAGACCTTTTCTTTCAAGTATTGGAACAAAGCGAAGACTGTAAGTTCATTTTTGTGGGATTTGCTACGGAGCTGGTAAGAAGTTCATCTTTATTTTCCAAATCAATTGAATATACACCTTTTATATTTGAAAAGCCTGTCATGCAGCTTGACAAGAAAGGCAGTGAACTTATGTATAACTACATAAGAATAATAATCAAAGCTAAAAGTATATATAATAATATAGTAACACAAGAACAGGCTGCACTTACTTTCACACAGTTGATTCTGGGACTCGGAAATCTGATAAAAAACGGAAAGAGTGTAAACCAACAGTATAACAGAAATCAGGAAATAGTGAAAGAACTGGTAAGAACAGTTGTAATGAACTATCACACAGAAAGGAACGTCAGTTTTTATGCAGAAAAAATGCATCTGTCGCCACAGCATCTTAGCACCACCATAAAGAAGATAACCGGCAAGACTCTTACTGACATCATATCGTCATTCATTATAAATGATGCAAAAGCGAAACTGAAATCCACAGAGATGACCATTCAGGAAATAGCCTATTCACTGAATTTCCCGGATATTTCGTTCTTCGGAAAATATTTCAAAAGATATACAGGCATGTCGCCTAAACAGTACAGAAACACTGAACTATAAAAAACGAAATGCAATGTCTCAACAACATTGCATTTCGTTTTTTATTTATCCTTAATCTCTTCAATAGGAGTTATATCAACTATGTTCTCCTCTTCTTTCATTACTTTTTTCCTGAAACGTATCAGCCTGATCAAATCAGTTAGAGAGTAGACTATAGCAGAAACGCCAAGTATTGTAAAAGGAAGAGTTGCTACCTGAAACGGATTGGCCAAAACAACTATACCCGCCAATAGCACCAATACCGGAACTACGTACATCAGGAATGGTACTTTGGTGATACTACGCACTGAAATGAAATTGAACAACTGCGATAGTCCTGCCAAAACCAACAATACACCAAGCACATACATCAGAGTAGTAATGAAAAAGTCAGGCATAATCATAAGCCAGAATCCCAACAAAGCACTACCGACTGCCGCAACAGGAAAAACTGATTTTATGCCAGCTTCTTCCCTACGCTTAGCTGTTGCCATATAGCCGAAGACTCCAATCAGCCCCGGCAACAGAAACAACACTCCGATAGTAATCACAAGATACCTTACCGCTTCCCCAGGCCATACTACCAAAAGTATACCTATTATAAGAGCACATATACTGCTCAACGCATAGTAATTAAAATTCTTCATATCCAAAATTTTGTTTTCATTATCAATACGAATTTAAGTATTTATTGCATAAATAACAAAAGAATCTCCAATTTGATTGTCTTACATACCTACTTATAGGTATTTTTAAGTATAATTTTACCAATTTATAGGTATTGCCGTAACATTGAAAAGCCGATACCTTTGCCATGACTTAAAAACTATAAAACTGAAATACAATCATGGCAACAGGAAGAATCTTATTTGCGGCCATATTCTCGGCCCTCACACTAAATGCCGCACATGCCGACAACAGTGCAGAAAACAAGAAAGAAGAAAAGAAAGAAAGCAGACTTACCTTCGGAGGATATGGTGAAGCTGCCTATAGCAGAAACTTATTCAGCGACAACTATCTCAGGTATACCGACGCAAAGAACTACAAAGGGGAAAGCCACGGCAGATTTGACCTTCCTCATGTAGTATTTTATATAGGCTACGATTTTGGTAAAGGATGGTCGCTGGGAAGTGAAATAGAAATAGAGCATGGAGGCACTGAAAGTGCCGTAGAAATAGAAGAGGAAGAAGCCGGCGAATATGAGAGCGAAATAGAACGCGGTGGCGAAGTTGCTCTCGAACAGTTTTGGATTCAGAAATCATTCTGCAAGGAATTCAATATCAAGATGGGACATATCATAGTTCCTGTGGGTGGAACAAACCAGCATCATATGCCAACAGAGTTCTTTGGTGTTTACCGTCCGGAAGGCGAAAACACTATAATGCCGTGTACATGGCACGAAACCGGAATCAGTCTCTGGGGACAGGCTGGGAAATGGAGATATGAAGCTATGCTGCTTCCGGGACTGGATTCAGACCGTTTCAACCGTATGAACTGGATTCAGGGTGGAGCCGGCAGTCCGTACGAATTCAAGATTGCCAATGCTATGGCAGGAGCTTTCAGAGTGGACAATTACTCGATAAAAGGATTGCGACTTTCGGTAAGCGGATATATAGGCAATTCTTTCAGTAACACTCTGAGCAGGAGCAAGAAAGAGAAGTTCAAGAATGTAAAAGGCACTGTAGCTATAGGTGCATTCGACTTTGGATATAACGGTCATAACTGGATTGTAAGAGGGAACTTCGACTACGGGCACCTGACAGATGCACAGCTGATAAGCGAATACAATATGGGGATGAGCAGTAACTCCCCTTCCCCAAAACAGGCAGTAGCCTCAGATGCAATTGCAGCAGGAATAGAAGCAGGCTACGACTTGTTCTCTCAGTTTGAAAAAACAAGAGCAAAGGACCAGAAATTCTACATCTTCGGCAGATATGACTATTACGATTCAATGCACAAAACCAACGGACTGAAATACGAATATTGCGGCAGAAACCGCATAGCTGCCGGTATCAACTATTTTCCTATGAAACAGATTGTCATTAAGGGAGAATATTCGATAGGACTTCTGAAAAGCATGTACAACAACGAACCTGCTATTTCTCTTGGAGTAGCATATGCCGGATTTTTCACAAGATAAGCAATAAAACAAACATGTATAACTTTAATTCAAAATCAAAAATGAAAACTTTTTTAAGAACTTCAGCCTTCATAGCAATATCTGCTATAATGGCTACATCTATGACGTCATGTAGTGAAGACAATGGTGAAAACACAGGCGAACTGTCTGCAAAGGAACAGACCCTGAAAGATGCGGTAAATCCTTACGTAAACAACACAGTCATACCAACCTACAAAAGTATGGCAGATGCATCCATCAAACTAATGAATGCATGCAATGAAGCAAAAGACAAATTCGACAGTGACAAAAGCAGCGCCCAGGAAAAAATAGAAGAAGCCGGCAACTACTGGAAAGAATCAAGAAAATACTGGGAGCTGAGTGAAGCATTTCTTTTCGGTGCTGCTGCCGATTACAATATCGACCCACATATCGACTCATGGCCTCTTGACAAGGTGGCTTTGGAACAGCTGCTTAACAATCAGGGCATGATGACAGCCATCGGTGAAGGCGGAGGTGCTTATGTAAGCGCAAACCTGGGATATGGTCTGCTTGGTTTTCATGCCATAGAGTATATGCTTTTCCAGCTTAACGCATCAGGCGACAAGTCATCGGCAAGAGACGTTAATTCACTCAACAAGAATCAGATGATTTACATGGCAGCTGTAGCAGAGGACCTTTGTTTTCAGTGTGTACGCCTGGAAGCTTCATGGGCAGGTATGGACAATGTATCATCCGAAAAACAGACTATACTTAATGACAACGAACTAGAACCTACATTCAACTATGGAGAAAGCATGCAAAATGCAGGACAGGGCGGCAGCAAGTACGTAAACTATACAGATGCTGCACAGGAAATACTGCAAGGCTGTATTGACATAGCAGATGAGGTGGCTGAACAGAAAATGGGACGTCCTGCAAACGGAAGTAGCGAAGAGGACAAAAACTATATAGAATCGCCTTATAGCCTCAACTCTATTGTAGACTTTGCAGACAATATACGAAGTATAAAGAACGCATACGAAGGCAGCAATGACGGCGACAAGTCCGTGAGCGACTTCATTGCGTCAGTCAATTCAGAAAAGGACAAAGCCGTAAAGGATGCAATTTCTGCAGCCATCACAGCTATAGAGAAAATACCTGAACCATTCGCAAAAAATGCCACAAGTCAGACTACAAAGGATGCCATAAGCGCAGTAGCAAAAGTTTCTAACACATTGAGCGAGGCATCAAATGTTCTGACTGAAAATTAATAATAAATATTTACAGTTATGACATGGGGTGTATAATCTATCAAGTTATACACCTTCACACTGTATAAGCTGAAGGAAACATATGTAAATTTAAAATAACTAACTAATGAAGAAATTTTATCAACTCGCAGGAGCTGCATTAATTGTCGGAGTGACAGCATGTAGTGACAATACTTCGGATTCGCCAGATGACGATAAGCAGCAAAACAATGAATTGCCGGAATGGTACTACACCGGAGGTGAACTTGGTACTGCATTTCTCGCCACTTCGAATGCTCTCGAGCAACCTACTCCGGCTGTTGAACAGAATGGAATGGACAGCCAGTTCAAGAACGGTGAGGCTCTGTTTGAGAAACCATTTATGAGTAATCACGACGGAGTGAGAAACGGACTTGGTCCTGTGTATATCCGTACTTCGTGCATTCACTGCCATCCGGGATATGGACACGGAAAGAGATTGCCGGCTGGAAAATTCGATACTAACGGTATAGGTAACGGATGTCTGCTCGTAGTATACAATCCTCAGACCAATGCTTACGTCAGCTGGCTTGCAGGTATGCCACAGACACATGCCGTAGAACCCTTCAAGGCTCCATTGGACGAAAGCAAGATAACAGTGGAATGGAAAAACCATACAGACCAGTGGAACAACACATTCCCTGACGGAGAGAAATACGAGCTTCAATATCCAGAAGTGACAATTCCTAAAGAAGCTATATACGTTTATAATCAAGGATACACTTTACCGGAAGACTATGCCGTTAGAATAGAATCCACAATTGGTATCTACGGTACAGGACTCCTGGACGCCATATCTGACGAAGATTTGAAAGCCGAATATGCAAAACAGGAAGCTGACGGTCTGTTACCAAACGGTATAAATCCGGCATTCTTCAAAAATGGCGAGTGGATAAAACAATACAGCAACACAAAACCGACAGATGTTATTCCCGGAACCACAGCAGAGGAACATCCGTTCAAGTTCACATACGCCCTGAGCCGCGGCCCACTACAGGATGCAGCAGGAACAAATGCCCTATGGAATATCACGAACGTGACAAGAACAAACAGAAGATACCATTATCTTGATGCAGCAGGAACATATGCCAAATATTCTGCAAAAGACCCTGAAGTCCAGGCTGGATATAAGGATTACATTGAACAGGCAGACCCTGAAAAGAATCATCCCACATGGCATCCGGCAAGCGAAAACCCAACGGACATTGAAGCAGCCATACTCGCTTACCTCACCTCGAAAGAACTAGACGTAGAAATGAGCGATGAAGACTACGTGGACTTCATGGTATGGCACAGAGGCCTTGCAGTGCCGGCGGCAAGAAATGTTGACGACCCGGATGTATTGAAAGGAAAGGAACTGTTCGAACAGATTGGCTGTACATACTGCCACAAGCCATCATGGACTACTGGCGACGACAACTTCTACGACCCTAACGGTTTCTTCAGCAAGGGTGACAACCGTCTGCCTAAGTATCCCAACCAGAAAATATGGCCTTACTCGGACATGATTCAGCACAAGCTTTATATGGAAAATGATATACGTACCGGATGGTGCCGAACCACTCCACTCTGGGGAAGAGGACTTCATCAGAGATGTACAGGCTCGCCTACGGCAGACAGACTGCATGACAACCGTGCACGAAACGTAATAGAGGCTATCATGTGGCACGGCAATGAGAAGAGTGATGCATACTATACTGTCAAGAAGTTCAGGGAATTATCTAAAGAAGACAGAGATGCAATAGTAAAGTTTATTGATTCTATATAAGTAAAAAAAATACTTCTTTTTTCTCTGCCGACATGTGTCAGTAACACTGCCGACATAAGTCAGTAATATTACCGACAACAGTCAGTAACATTGCCGACATATGTCAGCAGAGAGAAATTTCAGATTATAATTAATAAGACTGTCCTACATAGCAAATACAGGATGGAAGGATTTCCAAACAGACATATTACTGATATGACAAGCAAGTCGATGAAAATCGCCAAATACACTACCATTATCACTATCTCGCTGCTAATAATAATCATGATGACAGCCACAATAGCAGAAAAGACATACGGGACATCATTTGTCAGCAAATATTTCTATTCTAACCCTTTGTTTGTTTCACTATGGTTCATTACAGCTGCTGCAGGTACAATATACATTCTTAAACAGAAACTATACAAACGGGTAATCACTTTCTGTATGCATGCCTCCTTCATCATTATACTGGCTGGTGCATTCATAACCCATGTCTTCGGACTGCAAGGTAGCATACATATCAGAATGGACGAAAAACCCATACAGTGTTTCAAGGCTGCGGATGATATGGAACATCAACTACCTTTCAGCATTTCACTAAAAGACTTCCGCACAGAATACTACTCAGGTACTACCACACCTATGGATTATATAAGTACAATATCAATACACGACGGTTCGGATACAGAAGGAACAGTCTCGATGAACCGTATATTCAAACACAAAGGCTACCGCTTTTATCAGTCGGGATATGATGCCGATGAGAAAGGCTGCACTATATACGTAAGTCATGACCCTATTGGAATTGCAGTAACATATAGTGGATATGCAATCCTCTTCATCACAATGATTCTATTCTTCTTTGAGAAAAAATCCGCTTTTATGAGGAGGATTTCTGCAGTATGCATCTTCCTAATCATACCATTTGTATCATCGTTTGCCGAAAAATTGCTACCTACACTACCATCCGGCACGGCTGAGACTTTCGGAAACATACGCGTAAATCATAACGGACGTATTGCCCCATTACAGACCCTGGCAATAGACTTCACCAAGAAAATATACGGAAAGAAAAACTACGAAGGTCTGTCTGCCGAACAAGTACTGACAGGATATTTCTTTTATTACGACTATTGGAAAGAGGTACCTTTTATCCATATAAAAAGTAAATACGTACAGAACATCCTAGGTATAGAAGGGAAATATGCAAGGCTGACAGACTTTATCGGAAACAACGGTTTCAAAATCGATGCACAACTGAAAAACGAAAAAAACAGGACTCATATACGTGAGCTGGAGGAAGCGGCAGAGAAATTCAGCCTTATAAGTTCATTATGTACTGGAAACATTCTAAAGATATACCCTGTGTTTGATAAAGAGAGGAATACATATATGTGGTACTCCATTCCCGAGGATCTGCCTTCTGACATAGAGCGCAAGAAATGGCTTTTCATAAGATACAGCATGAATTATATAGCCGAGAAGGTAGCAATGAAAGATTTTGAAGAAACAGAAAAACTTATAGACAAAATCATAAGATTTCAAGAGAAAGAAGCAGGTGACTCGCTCCCATCCACCCTGAGATTCAATGCAGAAAGAATATATAATTCGTTTGCCAATATGAAACTACTCGCCATGTTCTGCCTTACAATTGGACTATTCGGCTATATATATCAAATTTACAGTATAATAAAATCCGGTAAGGATAACAAAATAAACCGTTGCCTTTATATAATGCTGTTCCCTACCCTCACCTACGTGGTATGCATTATCGCTCTGAGATGGATAATAAGCGGACACATACCCGTCTCAAACGGATTCGAAACTATGCTTATAATGTCTGTTGTTTCTATTTCATTCAGCATTATATTCAATAGGCGTATGAAAAATTCCGTTTCCCTGGGATACCTGATTTCAGGACTTGCACTACTGGTAGCAATGATGGGCGACAGCAATCCTGCCATTACTCCACTTATGCCTGTACTGTCGTCACCACTTTTGAGCATACATGTTATGTCAATCATGATTTCGTATTCCCTGTTTGCCATAATGATGCTTAACGGAATATCTGCAGAAATTCTTCACAGGAGTGGAAACAGAAACAAAGACATCAGCAACCTTGAAAACAGCAGTCGAATCACTCTCTATCCTGCCGTCTTCCTGTTGGTATTCGGAATCTTTATCGGAGCAATATGGGCTAATATATCGTGGGGAAGATATTGGGGTTGGGATCCCAAAGAAGTATGGGCACTCATCACCATGCTGATATACTCGGCAGCATTACATTCAGACTCTATTGCTTGTTTCAGAAAGCCGATGTTCTTTCACCGTTTCTGCATACTGGCTTTCATGTCAGTATTGATTACTTATTTTGGTGTGAACTTTATACTTGGAGGCATGCACAGCTATGCATGAGTGAACAACATAAACGCCCGCCGTACACCAGTTCATCCAGTGTTCAGCGGGCGCTCAATTGCTGTTTATTTTCTGTTTAGAGGTATCAATATACTTCTACTTTGTCTGCAAGTGACTTACATTTGTCACGAAGTGCATCCAGATTTCCACCTACCTTATCGTAGCAAACCACCACACCCATACGACGGTTGAGTTTTGTATATGGCTTACCGAATATACGCAAGTAAGTGTCAGGCTGTGAACATACATTCTCTATACCCTTATAGCGAGGAGTGTCCTTGCTAGCTATTGGTGAAAGGATAACTGCACTTGCACCGATGTGCTCCTGGGTAATTCCAGGGATTGGCAATCCGAGGATAGCATAAAGATGAAGTTCGAACTCGTTCAGGTTCTGTGTATTTGCCAATGTCACCATACCAGTGTCATGAGGACGTGGAGAAAGTTCTGAGAAATAAACACCATTGTCATGGCTCAAGAAGAACTCTACTCCCCAAAGTCCGTAACCGGTAAGTGCCTCTGTAACCTTTGCAGCCATCTGCTGAGCCTCGGCCAAATGTTCAGGAGCAATACGGGCAGGCTGAAAACTTTCACGATAGTCTCCCCCCTTCTGCACATGTCCTATTGGAGGACAGAACAATGTAGGACCGTTTTTCTGAGTAACTGTAAGGAGTGTTATCTCGCTGTCAAACTTAATGAATTCTTCTACAATGAGTTCCTTGATATCGCCACGGCTTCCGCTGCATCCATAATCCCATGAATACTGAAGGTCCTCAGGACCTTTAGCTACAGACTGTCCTTTTCCTGAAGATGACATCAATGGTTTGATAACGCAAGGATAACCAATCTTTTCAGCTGCTTCCTTGAGTTCTTCATATGATTTGGCATAAAAATATTTGGCAGTCTTAAGTCCCAGTTCTTTTGCTGCGAGATCACGAATTTCTTTACGATTCATAGTAAAGTTCACAGCTCTTGCACTTGGAACAACCTGAATACCTTCTTTCTCCAGATGGAAAAGACGTTCTGTACGAATAGCCTCAATTTCAGGTACAATAATGTCAGGGCGATATTTTGCTACAACCTTG
>CALUPA010000058.1 GCA_944322395.1 uncultured Phocaeicola sp. | reverse complement strand
CGGATGCAAAGGTACAGACTTTTTTCATTCCTGCAATAGCTTGCACAACTTTTTTTTCAAAAAAATTATAGGATTTACACTAACTGACTGTTAATCAATCAAAAAACAACAGAACTTTTTTACATTAAAGTTACATGAACTCTTTTATGATGTAAAACATACACATTATTGTTAATATATAGAGCTACTCTGTATTTTGAATATTTCTACTCAAAATGTTGTTCTTTATATGATCTTATACGAAAAATCATGAGTTCAAATACAAAAATATTGTGCGTCTTTCAGCTCGTCCTTCTTCAAGATCTTCTAATTTTGCAGTATTAAGAACATCGTTTTGAATCATAAGGGCATTGACATGCTCATCATATTCATACCTTTCCACGTCAGACATATTGTAATACACGAATTTCTTTCTTACATCTGAAAATTCTGGTGTGTAGTGTTGGGTCTTATCTCACCCGTCTTAAAATACTAAATCCATTTCTCAAGCAGAGTCTTTACCACACTATTAAATTCATTAACACGTATAAGATAAGATTCAGAAAATATATCACAATAATACAAGTTTCTAACAAAATTCACTTACGACAACTTTTATAATTTATCATCTAAAAATTAACATCAGAGCTTTCCCCGCTAAATGCTATTATATTTTTATTATCATGGCTTTCACATTTTTTCTCTGATCTTGTTGTGGTATTTTTTTTCAAAGTCAAATTAAAACGATAAATACTATTTCTATTAATCGAGAAATCCACATATCCCTCGTTCTGATTTGGTGGCAATGTACATAATGTCACCGTTCTTACTTGACCATTAAAATTGATATTCAATTTCAATGCTTCATCCTCTGTTTGGACAGAATTACCTGGAATATAAAAATAATACATCTGTTTATCTGTAGAGACAGAAGAGACTATTGTTGAAAACAACCTGTCTTTACGTGAATCAGCAACACCAATACCTCTTGAAAAATAATAAGCTTCTGTTGGAACATTATCAAAATAAAAACTTACCCCATCGGCAAAATCATAATCATTTTCAGCCTTTAAAATTATTTCAATACGGCTACAAAGTCTACCAAGAATAAGTCTTTTTACAATAGCATTCTCTAAAGTGCCATCATAATATCCAAACATACATACTTGTTTCAGATGTCCTACTGAGTCGGAATGTTCTTTATATTGGAACTTATGAGTCCATTCCTTGAATTCATCCAGTCGTACTTGTGTAGATGTACTGGAAGTATATTGATTATAAAACTCATTCACATCCTGTTCTGTCACATTTGCCACAACACAGATAGTTGTGTTATTCGTATTGTATGACTTAAAATTTAAATCTTCAATAGAAGCCTGCAACACTCCATTAGGATTATCTTCAGTTGTAAACCTACGGAAGTTATACAAATCGCTTCGTGTGTGAATGCCTTCAGGGTCAAACTGAAAAAAAGCTAACGTCTTTATACAGTTCTCTTCCTCCGGCCACATGGTATAGCCAGAACGAGTTATTACTCCAGAATCATTCATAGGAGCAACTGAAATATTCAATGCAGTTGTTTTTATCGATTCCTCTACATCAATACTTTCACAAGCTGTTAACAGACAAACAGTAAAAGTAAAAAACAGAATTTTTGTATACTTGCTCATATTCTCTTTTATTGAAAAATCATTAATCAAATACTACATCAGTACCCCATTCTACAAACTGCCATACAATCACTGCTACACCATCCTGAAGTTTAACCTGTCCTTTGTAATGATAGGAATATCCAGCCTTAAAATCTTTCTCCGTGAGCATAACACTAAACGGACTAGGTACGCTGTTTATCAAAACATTAAAAAGCACTACAACAGGAGTTGCAATAGCATTGACCGGTAAAATAGGAGTTGTCACCTCCAGATAATGAGTACCATCACTATTCACTCCTTTAAAATATTCCGTTTCACGATATAAACCGTTCTTCATACCATAGTCTGTCTGCAAATGACCTGCCAAACTCCAATTATTTACCGTTTCTTCCTGTAATCCCGAATATTCCACTCCAGCTGCTAGCAATTCCAGACTATGAATCCATTTTGCCTCAGAAGTAATCGTAAACTTCAATTGAGCAGTCTGATTAAACAAAGGATTCAACTTAATAACTTCAATTCTACTTTCATCATCAGACCAATTAGCCGAAACTTCAATTTTTGTTGGTGCTGTCTCAAAATATCTTTCATCAGTAGCCAACAACTCCTCACCGTTCTTTACAGTTAGAAAATTATTATCTTCCAATTTCCGTGCAGGAGATACAGCCCAAAATTTATACTTTCCTTCTGATATAAACATCGGAGTTCCATCTATCGAAAGTAGATTGCCATCATCATCCACTTCGCAAGGATACAACGATGTTACACCTGTCCCCTCACTCACTTCCTTTACTACGTAAGCAGTCTTGGAAGTAGAAATCACTTTATCTGCATCATCCAATTTTTCAGCTATAATCCATAAAGTAGACCCTTCGGGCAACGAAACAATAACATGGCCATCCGGCAGATTTTCAGCTCTAGTTCCAGTTGCAAATCCATCTGCAACCAAACTGCCTGAAAGTAAAGGCTGTACCTGTATAAGATTATCGTCTGGAATTTTATCAGTATCGATATTATTGTTACAAGCACTCCATCCTAATGACATTGCACACCAGAAAGCTATTCCAAAAATCATTTTATATTGCCTTTTCTTCCACATAATATAACATCAATTTTGAGTTTTTACCAGACGAATTTGTTTCGCATTAGTTTGGATTTCATTGCTCACTACAGACATATACTGATTCTGAGGATTATCTCCTGTTATCTTGATATGCAATGCAGCATCTCCTGTAGATGTGGCATAAAGTACTGCAGAACCATATGATGAGAAACCAGCACCAACCCAATTACCTCCCCAAGTAGTACTTCTCCCCTCGACTTCACCGCATAATGGGAAATACATCTGAGACACAGGATAATCCCAATTATAGTTTCTATAATTATCTAATGTTAAGTTATCATCTTTTGTGCAACTATACATACAAACTTCTACATAAAGCCTCGGATCAGCCCCAGTTCGATCTGCATTCCTCACCTTCCATCTCATCCTATAAGCCTCTGTAGTTCCTACTTTTTTTATACCATAAATAGTCCCCCATTTTTTAGTCCAATAACTTGAATTAGAAATCGTTCCTTTCTCATCATCATAGTTTCTACTTATAATATAAACTGAGCAATAACCAGGTGACGGATCTCCATCTGGTTCTCTTTCTCTATAATAATATGGTCCTTGCCAATTATAATAAGCTTCCTCTCCTGGATATGCACCAGGATCGTTAAGTGACTCCCATTTGCGGTAATAAACTGTGTTCCTATCTGGTGTTTCATAATCATTTACATCCTTATAGAAAGGTACACAAATTCTTATTTGATTTAGTGTTTCATCCATTTTTGTCTCACCATTCCAGTCCGTATCTGTACGATACATCTTAAGAAAAGTAATATTACCAGCAAACACTGAAGTTGGAAATACACTTTGAAATTGCTCCCTTGTTGGCAAAGCCCAGCCAGGTGGAGCTGGCTGATTATCACGTTCATTCCAACTGTTACCACTCCAAGGAATATTTGCACTTCCAGTGAAAAATATATACGAACCATTTCCACCAACATTTTCCTGAAGCGTTGTAAAATAAGTATATGGATATATATTATCACTACCAATGCGCCATTTTTCTTTGTGTGGGTCATTATTCATCACCTTATCATCCAACACCGGATAGACCTTGTATTTAGGATTACCCCATTCGCTAAAAGTTGAAAAGTCATCGTTATAACGGTCCTCATGCGTAGGCCTTTTCGTGTATAAATTCGGGTAACTTGAGATTTTATATGGCCAGTACGGAATATTTCTATTATTCTGGTAATAATATCCTATAGTCTGATTATAGTTACCTCCAGGATCAGCTTCGTTTGCCCCTAAATTTCTGTCCATCCATATAGTATTGTCAAAGAAGATAGGCTGACCTACTACCTCCGGCGAAAAAGAATTTCCAGCATCATCTTTTTGTCCTGTTTCACCCGGCATCCATTCCACTTTACTTGGTACAACGGTTACAACCCTCACCTCGTCTTTCATAAGAACTATGTGCAGTGTGTATTTACTGCCGGATTGCAAATAAAGTGGAGAAGCAGCAATTGTTCCATCGTCAGCAACATCATTACCATCATATACGCTACTATAGACTTTATTTACTGTATATACGCCAGTAAAATATCCACTAGATTCCACAATATTTTCACTACCTACCAGCTTTTCTACTTCTGCTCGGGTCGTTCCCTTCAATGTTATTTTCAGTCCAATGGTATATTCATCAATACCTTCTATAGACTCTTTAGCAGAAGGAAAGACAATCATAGCCCCCAAACTGTCCGGTTCATTTACGCCAATATACTCTCCTGCCTGTATATTATAATTTTTATACATATTTGGCAACACTCTGCCATCATCCGCATATTTATCAGTTTCTTGCAAAGTCGTTCTGGCTGTAAATAAATCCACTGTACCACTTTTATATGTACCTGTCACCGCTATACTTTCAATACCTAAATTATACATACCCACCTCTGAATTTTCTTCAGAGGCCAACTGTGAGACTTTGAATTCCAAACGAGAGAAAGCATGACGGAACGGAATCTCACAAGGGAACTTAGCAGTTGCATCATTCTGATCAACAAGGATACCACGCATCAAGTCATTTAACTCACCATTTTCATCAACTTTCTCAGTCAAAGTATATGATCCAGGATCTAATATAGGAGCATTTTTCTCACCATATGTAAAGCCATAAAAACTCAAAGAACGTCTTCCAACCTCGATTTTCACATCATCATCAATGTTATTAAGCGAACGGAAACCGAACCATTCATTATTTGTATTTCTGTTATCATCCACTACTAAATATTGGAACTCACCTGCCCCTAAAGCAGTTTCCGTAGCTAGTCCATTATACCTTAATACAGAATCAGGTGTCAACACAGGCTTTGATGTATCTGTAGCTGTAAATCCCCTAGTAAACATAACCAGACTATATTTTGTTCCATTCTGAAAAGCACTTCTGGCTAATATATTCCCATTACCTTCCAATTTGACAGCAGACACCTGTCCATCACCCGAAGGATATCCGTTTTGATAACCTGATTCCAGTAGCAATTCATCTGAACATGACGTAATACCAAGAACCATCAGTACGGAACACAACATGATTATATAAAATTTGTTTCCTTTCATAATAAGTACTCCTTTCAATTATTTATCAAGTCCCGGACGAGGTATCTGATGAGGTACTTTGTGGATAGACCGGTACATAATGTATACCTCCATCATTCCATTCCACTTCCCGGGCTGTCACTATAACACCGGTTTTATAAAACATAAGATATATCTCATACACATAACCTGGCTTAAACTCTTTTATCATAGTTTCATTTCCGTTATCATCTATCGCCATAATCTGCAAGTTTTCACCACTCCAACTAAAGGTATACGGTGAACTGAAATCCTGCATATACGAGTATTCGGCAGTCACATCCAAATCAACATCAGTAGTGTTTACACCAGAAGGCTGACATACATAACAGGAATCAATACGCTTATGTTGCAATACCATAATCATGTCTTCTGTATTGTCTTGAAATTTCAAGCTTTCTTCAAGAGGTTTGTATTCTTTGACCTGATAACCCCATTCAGTTCCAAGTGAGCTCCATTCTATTACACTCGGCACATGAAACTTATTTACACCACCGCTTAATCTCATATTAACCTTTACCTTTCTTACATACACTTCTCCTGTAATGGTTTCATGACGGGAAGCAAAAATCAATATTTTAGAAGTGAGATGTCTGAACTGTAGTTCATTGTCAGCAGAATTTCCAAACGGGATCTCAAAACTACCAACCTGCTCACTTCTGGCATCGCATGAGAGAAAGTCGCAATGTACCACTTTTTGCAAGTCAGTTTCTGTCACCTTAAGTTTTCTGAATCCTAGTGTCTCGTCTTCTTCCAAAATTGTACGTGGAGCATATCCTGTGGAATAAACAGAAGTTACTTCCGGATATGGATGTCCAGTATCCAGCCAACGACTATCTTTAAAACTGAACGATGTGAGAGCATCATTCATCAGATAAGTGAAATAAGGTGTTGGAGCATTTGTTGTCTGTTCAGAATTCAATGTCTTAAAATCGTCCTGATGCCAGAAAAACAATTTTGCAGGCAGTTCCTCACCTACCCATGCATCTCCAATTGCATATGCACTACTACCTCCTTTTACAGATGTGTTAACTCTAATGGGAACATCGGTAAAGGAGATTGATGTATCAGACGTTTTTTTGCATGCTACTAGCAAAGACAAAAACAACAGGAATATGTATCTTATACTCTCTTTCATCATTGTAAAGTATTGTTTATAAGACTTACCATAAATCTACATTAAGGCTACCGCCTTTCTTCCATGGAACAACAGTTGTATTTACCTGAATATTATTCGGATCTGTTTTCGAGCCTCCTAAACGGGTTATTTTGTTAAGTTTCAATATATAGTACGTATTTCTAGTTACTTGTGAAGCACTATATTTGGCAGGATTTTCATTTGTGTCTGTACCATCCAGATAAGTATAATAATAAGCCCATCCACCTACGTATGGCACATAAAGAATAGGATTCGTTATTTTTTGTCTGGCACCATAAGTATAATAATGATACAAGAAACTTTCGTCTGTATCTGTGTCAGGTGTAAAAGCAAAGAATGTATTGTCCGGAAATTTGGTTCCACTATATGTACCATCCACCACCTGATTGGCATAATCAGTTGAAGAAATATAAGCTTTATTTAATTTTAGAGACATGGTAAGCACGAATTTAGCATGAGCTTCATTATTGAAAACAATATTCTTCACCTGTTCTGAAGATGGATTTTCTTCTTCAAAGTTTTTCCATTCCGTATAGTTTAACTTCATGTCATCCCAAGTCTTTCTCTCACTAACCGACATTCCTGTACCTTCATCCAATTTATCATAAAGCCCCCTTTCCACATAAATTTCCTTTGGAGTATAACGCAATGCAATTGATATACTTGTCACCATTGGAAGGGCTAGCTTATAATTATCTAGCTGGGCCTTATATAATTCCGGAATATTGAACGTATTCTCAAGAAAATACATACCATCAGTATATGAGTTAGAGTTATCTTTATTTGAATCAAACTTTATAGCCTGATAATAAGCATAATAAAGTTTATATTGCTCCGTTTGGTTATAGTAGACAAAATCTTCCTGATATTTCGCAGTATTCAATGCTATTTCATTATCTGCTACGGTAGAAGTAATATAATCTGTAAGATCCGGATTTGGGTCTGTATTTATGTTAGGTTCGAACCAATAAAGACTCTTATTTGTTCCATTTGGGAAATAATATATGTCACTGATACGCACCCATCCTTTGTTTTCGTTATCTGAGGCTATTACCGCATAATCTATTCCATCCAGACTTCCGGAAGAAAGTTCTTTACCTGGACTATTATCCGCAGCATCCACTGTAAGCAATGCCTTTGCCACAACACGTTTCAAATCTGAGGTCAAAGGGAGTGGATTGGCAGATGTTGTATATTGATGCAGGTCGAATTCATCATCGTTTCCAGAAAACGCCTGTCCTGTCATAGCTATTCCTATGTTACGCGGAGTAATCCCTGTCACCCCAAACTGTGGCATAAATTTATAAGGTGCAAACTCGTTAATAACTTTTGTATATGATGTTGCCGTGCTTTTATAAATAGCAGTGACATTTGTAATTTCATTAGCTTGTTGTGAAGTCAGATTAGCTGCCAGATATATTTTTACTTTATCCGGCAAGTTATCTATATTCAACTTGATTGAATACACTTTATCCGATTGTTCTAAGTTTGTTATATCAGAACGATATACTAAATTACCATTTTCCGAGTTAAATATATACATGTATAAAGAGTGGATTCTGTTTTCCTCATTTGTACCCGGTATTTCACCTTCACCGGTACTTCTGCTATTTGAACTTCCGCCATCGTTCACTAAAAGGCTCAAATTGAGATATATGGAGTTTCTTGCGTGTGAAGAGTCTATATTTTCCACGCAATCCATCTCTCTACATCCGCCTGCAAACAACAATGCAAATAAGGAGAAAAATACATATGCCACCTTTCTTATCATAATTCCACATTCTGAATTCGCTTACTCCATCCCAATACACCGATTGAGACATTGGCGTAAGCCCAACTTCCTTCTGATAGGAAGAAGGTAAGGTCATAATCATAACCACGGTCCAGGAATTCCTGTTTGGAATACCTGTGGGCCTCGTCATAATTGCTTAATCTGCTAAGCATATCAGGCAGATTGACCTCTATAACTTTTTTTCCTGTCTTTTTGCTTTTCACCACCAGCACCTCATCTTCAGCGGCACTGTCATGGAGAATAATTCTGGAAGTCATGAAATCTGCATGACCCATGTTGCCCACTCCCGTACGACTGTTCGCATCAGGATCCTGGGTGTTCCACGACACATATGGCGTACACATAGCCCTTACGCTGTTATCGGGCGTGTTGTCGTGTTTTAATATGACGTTCGCTCCGTCAATATACATTTCATAGTCATCAATATTCATGGCATCAGGTTCGTCTATATCCCTGAGTACCACACTTAAGGTCTTTGTATTTCTAACCAGTGAAAGAGTGTGATATGCATACTTTCCCTGAACCACTTCCACCAGTTCATCCGATTTGGAATGCCACAATGTATCAAGCGGAAGATTCTGGTGGTCGATATAGATATTACCGTCTATATCGGACATTTTATGCGAAAGCACCACATTCAGTTCTTCCATTATTATACCTTTATCGTTAAGCCCTCTACTCCTTACGAATTTGGCTCCCTCTTCTTCTATGAGGTCTGAATACTTCCTCTGGTGTGCATATGCCACAAACTGATACTTTCCTTCTGGTAAATCGAAGAACATAGAGTAGTTATCATCTTTAAGTGGAGCCATACCATCTTCGTTGGCTTCAGTCTTACCTGTTACGTATTGTCCTTCCTCATCAAATACATATACAGTTACTTCTCCTACATGATCGGCAAACATATCTGAATGCTGAAGGTTGTAGTCGTACTTGAAATTTACGAACACTCCCCTGTCGCACCCGCTTCGGTCGTCGAAGATAAGGTCGGTACATGATGACACAGCCATGCACAGCACGATGGAATGCATGAGAATCTTCAATGTATGTTTAAGCCGTTGTTTCATATAAAAGTTGTTTTATTCAGTGTTGTTTAACCTGCTGCAAGCGGTAATAGGGCTTGCAGCAGGTGATATACTAATTTTTATGGTTTACAGTTCTACTTCTTGCGAACGTTTAGCCCATGAAAGGACATTGATTTCGCAGTTTATGTATCCTTCTTCTTTTTCTACTGGACCTTCTGGATCTGTTATTTCAGGAAGACCCGGAGCACTTACTTTAGTAATTTTGATATTATACCAGTTGTTACGTACTACTCCATATTTACCAAGATAGTTGTCATTAGAAATTGGAACTTCTGGTTTTTCAAACTCAAAGTGCTGAATTGGGGCTGCATAATAGTAGCAATCACCGTCCTTATAATATGCAACCCTACCAATACCACTTAATTGAGTTGCATAACCATCTATACCATCTATCAAGTTTTTCAACTCTTCAAATCCTTCATAATACCCAGATTCTGCCCCTACTTTTATTGATAATCCATGAGATTCAAGATTTAGTTCACATTTTTCAGCTATATATTTCAGAAAAGCATCAGTTGTATATGTCGTTGCATCTGCTCCAATTGTAAAGAATGAATAATCTGCATCTGCTTCTCCATCCTTTTTAATATTAAACTTCGCTTTTATCAGGACAGAAGTTGTATTATACTCATTATAGTTTTGAGCACCAGAAGAATTCACTGCTACATCTGTATTTTCAAGACAGTATTGTGCATTTACAGTTTCACCTTTAGTATATCCTCCCCATGTTATTGTAGAGCCCTCTGCTGCCGTTTCGTCTGTCATTGAATATACATTAAAGTCTTCTTTGACTTTTGCCATATCTACGTCAGCATCATCTGTTAAATAACTCTTATCGTAGTTATTATCTTTGGCCCAATATATACGTTTCCACTCACCGTTCACAGGAGATGTTCCAAAGAAATTACCTGCTATATTTCTATACAGTTCCCAAGTTGCATAATCGCTAACATCCCTCACAGGTTTGGTAGTCTTATTTGTAACATTTAACGTCCAACCTAAATCACTATCAGTATCTGTAAAAATAACTTCACTACCTTTATACGCACCATCTGGAATTGTATATGTACCATCAGTAGTACTTGCTGGTAGTTCCAAATCCACTTTTGCTACAACGCGCTCTACATATATTTTCTCTGCTGTAGTTGCATCTTCTTTTTTAGAATGCACTGTTACAGGCACAAGAGTCTGGAATACTTTAGATCCTTCGGTACCTGTTTTATACAACGGAGAATTAATCATAAAAAATCCATTTGTTATAGGGTCTGCAATAGTCTTCGCATCCACAGTCCATGCAACATCTCTTAAATCTTTAACTGTATTTGAATTATTTATTACTATATAGTTACCAGCACTACCATTTAAAAACTCCAGTCTTTCTCCTTGAGAAGATACAGTTACAAGATTGCCAGGATTTAGAATTACCAAAGCATATATTTGGTTACCATCACCTGATGGTAATGGAGCTTCAAGAATCGTAGAAACTGTTGCTGAAATTTGGTTGGGAGTACCACTACCCTGGCTTAAACTATTCAAGCTATAAGCCTTTACAAATTTTGCATTGTCTTCACTAGCTCCTTCAAAGAAAGCAATAATTCCCTTTTTTACAGCATACTCTTCTGCAGTTCCATCACCAAAATTCTCAGCCCTCGACCCACTAACAGTAGGCAAATTAATAGCCACCTTTACATACCCCTCACCTGTTTTCGCTCCGTCATTTCCGTAGCCTTCATCCAGGTTATCGCTACAAGCAGCAAACATACCTGCTGCCATGAGCAAACTAAAATACTTTAAATTTCCCATAATTCCATTTTTAAACATTAAACATATAATTTATAATTTCAAAAACTCCATATTATGCTTTGCCGCATCCAGATTTCCTTCAATGGCTTTCTCCATGTGCTGTTCTGCACGGTCGTAATCTTTCAGCAGCAGATATGCCACCCCTAACGCATTCTCTGCTTCAGGAACTGATGATTTTACTTTGTCCAGAAACTTCAGAGCTTCCTCCGCCCTGCCCTGCTCAAGCAGTGCATTGGCAGCATTTATATTGGCTGTCTCATCGTCGGGGTACATCCTAACTGCCACATCGAACACATAGTTAAAGTCCTCGGAACCTGGCTCGTAAGTCTGTGCCACGGCAAACATTTCATCCAGACTTAGGCGTCCGGGAGCAGTCCTTACCAACTTCTTTGCCTCTTCCAAATTGAAACTGCGTATCACATAGTCTATTCGGTAGTCCGTACGGCGCAGCCCCGGATAGCAGTCCTTGAGAAGTTTGGAGTAGGCCTCTGGATAATCTCTACGCAGACTTTGCTCTATTCTATCAAGTTCTTTCCCATCGGAAGGAAGAGATTCTATACGGTTAAGTATTTCCCTCCTATTTGGAAGTGTCGCCATACCCTGTACATAATCTTTCAATCCTTGCCAGTTTTCAGGAATCGAACTTACTTCTATAAAGTCGGAAGAAAAATCATAACGGTCCTGAAGATATGATTTTAGCGCCTTCATTCGTCCTTCTGCAAGGCGGGCATTCGATTTGTAGCTACCTTCGGGCGAAGCATAACCGCATATCTGCAAAGACTTGATTGTGAAATCCTTGTCATTCCTCACCGTATCTATAGAAGCAATGATACGCTGCAATTCCACTGGGTTGTTTCGGTATGAAGGGTCAATATTGGTACGGTTCAGGCGGAAGTCAAGATAAGAACGACCACTAAGATGACGTTTCTTTACAACTTCCGTTTCAGGAACCACATAAGCCAGTTTAGGTGTAAATGAGATATCTGCATCGCACAACGAAGTTGTCCCCGCAGAATCTATATCTCCACACCCGCATAGGTCTTCGGATATGCTGAGATTCAATTTATCCATCCATACCGAATATGGCAGTGTCTTGACATAGTCCAGTCTGAGTGATTCATCTACAGACGCATTCTTGTTCTTACTTTTACGTCCCTTTACTATGACAGCATGCATTTTATCGTTTACATATGTAGATTCCGGATTACGTTCTAAATAGATACTACGCACACGCCCCATAATCTCCACAGGAGGAAGATAGGCAATACCAGTTCCACTGAGAGATGTTAATTGCGGATGCAAGATGACCGATGCCCCTGATTTAACCTTTGTGGACGAAACATCTATCTGCATACTCACTGTCACACTGTCGCGATGACGCTCTATCTTTACATCATTCACTACTGTATGACTTTGTAAAACCTGCTGAGCATTCACACCGGAAAATCCTGCCATGGATGCTGCATATATTAATGAAACTATAATTTTATTATTTCCCATAATATTTGCCTCCATCGATTAAAATGCAAAAATGATACTTAAAGCAGCTTTTGTGGGACCGATGTAATGGTGCGGTTTGCTTTCCTCCATCTGCTTGCCACAGGTGACACACGTGAACTTGTCTGCACGGGTATATATGTACCCCAAACCTAACTCAGCCTCAAAACTCCAATGGCGCGACAATATCCACTGATATCCGTAGCCCAAACCAATTCCCGCCATCCAGCCTTCGTAACGATAATCTTTCAACGAGCCGAAATCGGTACCGAAAAGCTTGAAATTGGCATTTACATTACCCATATTATATATGCCGCCTACCAAATGTGCCCCGAGGAAATGACCGTTGAATTCCTCGCAGAACCAATAGCGCAACTCCGGCTGTACGGCCATAATCTTCGTCTTCTTATTGTCAGAAAATGTCCATGGATTAAATAGGAAATGCCAATCTGTTGTGAATTTTTCCCCTATAGGCAGTTCTATTCCTATATTAGTAGTCAGTGAAGCCCAATATACAGCATTAGTCTTCAACATAATATTCTGAGCCGACAAAAGTGTTGAAAAAACAAGCAACACACCCAAAAGAATATATTTTTTTCCAATATCAAATATAAGGAAAGACCCTTTCATAATATTAACATTTAAAATCGTATTCAATATAATAAATATATACATCCAAATATAAAATTACCAAAGGACTTGTTTTAGCCATTAGTTTTGTGCCAAAATTACATTATCAGAATAGCCTTACATGCTATGATTGATAAAGTTAAAAATATTATGTTTACCCCCCCCCGCATTATATTTTATTAACAGTAACATGCATTATTTATTATATTTTTTTATTTTGAATTATCAGTCCAAAAGAAAAATAATCTTTACTGTCTTACAACAATCTGCTTTATATAAGCAAAAAGGAGTATCAGAGGTTAACACACAGTATTAGTCCATTTAACTTAAAAACAAGAGTCCACCTAGGTAAAAGCAGACTCCTATTATTAATTTTGTTACAAAATAAGATATTTTCTATGGAAACTATGTGTCAATAGGTAAAAAAACAAATTCAAAAAAACAAAACACAAAATAATTTATGAAAAATCAATCTATTTCTCCAGTTCCACATCATAACTTGCAGCATCCTTGCAAGTAAATTTCAGAACTGTCTGTTTCCTGTCGGAAGAGAGTACTTTGCAATAAGGAGTCTCCTTAACATTCCATTTACCTTTTAAAGTAACCGTTACCGGTATCTCCTGAGTCTTGTCAAATTTCCATGGACGTGAATAAATACTGCGTTCTTTTCTCTTTCCGTTTTCATCGAAAGCCTCGTCGCTGTCACCACGGTATAATGCCAGGTCAGGCTGTGACACAGTAAGCAAGACTTTATCCTTATTGTCCTGCACCATTACCAGGCACGAAGTGTCTGCTTTCAGGATGAGTCCTTTAGGCAGTTCAGACTTTGGAGTTTCAAACAGAACATACGATGTAAACTTTCCGTCGGCAGTCCTTACTATGTGTGCATTCCTGTCACGCTGAAGAACCTTGTATGCAGGTTTCTTTGCAAATTTACTCAAAGCCTTCATGTCCGTGCGTGGAAGTACAGCATATTCATAGCCTTTAGCTTTAGGAGCCTTTCCGTGTGCCACCACCAATGACACCCAGTCGCCGGTAGTAGGGTTAGGATTTCGTTCACCAACTGTTGTCTGTGGGAAATTCTTCTCGAACTTAGCTTCTGCTGCAGTTTCTTTCGATAGATAATAGCCTACTCCGTTAGGGTCAATAAACACCTTGCCGTCTGAAGTATAGTTCTGCCAGTATTCCTTCATCTCCGGAGTGACAGCCGCAAGCTGGAACACGGTAGTTTCTGTTTCATATTCTTTCACATCATTTTCTATATCCGAACCAAGACATACGATAGTACCATCGAAGAAATGGTATGACTTCCTTGCCCTATGCGAACCGTTATACTTGTCATGTTCGTGTAGTTTCATACCGAAGTTACCGTTAGTGCCTGCCTGCGACAATCCGCCTGCAAAAGCCTCGTCAGAATAAAGCATTTCTTCCATTCCTGAATATGTATCCACATTCAGAACCACAGCGCGAAGTTTCTCGAATGGCAGATGTATTGACGTTGCACCCGGGAAACGGTTCCAGTCGAAACCATTTTCCTGCCAGCCGGATGTGGCGAAAGTTACTAGTTGTCCCGGCTTGCCTGTCAGTATCTGCATGCTGCCATGAGCAAGATAGCGTCCGTAAAAATTCGCATCAAGATAATGTTCGGCCGCCCAAAGGTATCTGGAATGTCCTCTGACTACAGCTGCCCAATTGTCACGGCGCTGAACACTTACACATCCGTATCCCAGAGCAAGATTTCCCTGCGGTTCCGGTTCTGGTTTGTAACCGCTGTCCTCAAGCTGTTCCTTGAGTTTTATTTCCAACGCATTCGAAGTACGTGGCAGATAGTCAGGTGCTTCCTTATCCAAAGAACCGCTGAGCGACATCAGACGAAGGTATGCCGAAGCCATATCCGGATCTATATTCTTCTTTCCGTCCGGTGTGCCGGCAATAGCCATCATGGCATACTGTACGGGGATCAGCTGCCCCTTTCCGTTGGGGTGTCTGCCTGACATCGATAGTGACCACTGGCGGGTGTTACAATAAAAGCGCATGGTGAGCAGTACTTTCTTTACGGTGCTGTGCGCTTCTTCCGATAGTCTAAGGTCGGTGCCGCTAAACAGATAAATCATGTTTGTAGCCCCGTCAAGACCTCCCACAGCATATGCAGGATAATTATTGCAATGATGGAAAGATGCTCCGTCCGACTTGAATGAACCCATCAGTCCCGGTGCCGGACGGCATCCATAGTCTATCCATCTGGAGAAAGAGCGAAGATACTGGAGTTTCTCGGGTGTGTCTTCCATTATCAATATGCTGGCAATACGTCCCTGAGTCTGTGTGTTGAAAGTATCTATGTCTATGCCGTTTCCTGTAGGTTTAGGATAAACCTCGTTTGCTATGGAATACCAGCGTAGAGTGTTCTCTGCCTCCTGAAGCTTTCCTCTCTTTCGGAGAACATCCTTCATTAGGAAATATGCCGGATAAAGACCTCGCATGCTGTAGCCATAGTGATGTATGTTTCCCCAACAACTACCGTAAGCCACACCCTGGTCGGTGATATGGTCGTACATGGCATTGAAGATGTATTCCAGTTCCTTCTTGTCTTCATCCTTCTCAGCATTGTTGTATGCCACAGCCACACGTTTCATCAGATTGAAGTAATTATTCATCTCCATGCCAAGCTTGGTGAACATGTCCTTGTTCCAACCTTCAATCATACGTTCGTATGCTTCCGCCTGGCGTACCATGAAAATAGGCATACCGCTCACCTTGCCGTTTTTATATACTATATTATATTTGGCGAATGCCTTTTTTATGGCGTTAACCTCTTTCTTAGTAAGTTCGGACGGGGTATAAAGCATGTCGCGGAATCTTTTCTCCATCAGCTGAATGTCCTGTCTGTTTTTCTCAGTCAGGTCAGTAAGTTCTATGTCCGGCTTCCACAATGAATGCGGATATATTTGCAGCCAATGGCTTTTTGTACCTTTATTCACGAACGGTACCTGCACATCGGCTGTCTGCTGGCGAGGGTCCACCTTGCTGGCTGTTATCACATGGTCAAAATATAGAGTTCCTTCCACATCAGGAGCCTGTACTCTGATTTCGTTCATTCCCTCTTCTGGAGTACCCTCCATATCTCTTTCATAGCACACCCATGCCGCACGCCATCCTGTGAAATTGATGCCGAACGGAAAAGATGTACACACCTTGCCGTCCTTGAGGAATTCGAAACGGATTTTCTTGTCCTGTGCCTTCTCGTTATACACCCAGACAATGAAAGCCGACAAATAAAGGTCTTTTCCGGCAGGATCAAGCTTTTCGAACTTCAAATCTTTCTTTACGGACAGTACTGCGCCCGGCTCGAAAGACCACTGCATAGAGTTCAGACCATCCTTGTAATGTTCGTCATTTATCCCCAAAGTTCCCTTGTCGGTCGTAATGTATGATGGCACAGAGCCGTCCTCGAACGAAAGTAACCTTTCATGTTTGACTACCTGGGCAGATGCACCCATTGCCACAAATGAAGCCATAGCCAAACCAAACTTTGCCTTAAATTTAAGATTAATGATTTCTTTCATAAATATATACGGTTAGAATAAATATTTTTATTTTATAAGGCAAAGATACAAAATATATTTCATTAAAAAACACACAGACATATAAATATCTGTGTGTCAATATAATTTTTAATCAGTTTTCAATTATCATTCGATAAACTTCACTTTTTCAGCCTTACGGGGTTTTGCTGCCGGCGATTCGTCTGGATATCCGAAAGAAATGGCATAGAGCAGATTATAGTTCTCCGGCAAGTCAAGACGTTTGAGCAGTGATTCCGCTTCAGGCAGTTTCATTGTTCTGGCTATACCTCCCAGACAGCATGAACCAAGACCCAACGACTCTGCAGTGAGAATCATATTGGCACCCAGAAGTCCACAATCCACCTGTGAGAAGTCGTATGTAGTATCGTTGGCAATGAAAATCATTACAGGTGCACCGTATGAGGCATGACGTATTCTGGAAGCATCGGCTCCTTTTGCCAAAGCCAGACTTCTGTTTAGAGAGTCCAGTTCGGATATATATTCCGGAGTGTTGACAACACGTATTTCCCACGACTGCTTGTTCTGACCGTTCGGGGCATTTATACCACAATCCAGTATCTGCTGCAATTTTTCCATTTCCACCGGCTGCTGCTTGTACTTGCGTATACTTCTGCGCGACATAATAGTTTCTATAACCTGATTTTCCGACTTAGAAGCATTCTGTGCTTCCGAATCCTTCTGCGAAGGAGCGCATGCCGACAAAGATACAAGTCCGGCAATCAAAAATAATCTTGAAATTGTTTTCATGTTGGTATTTGTTATATGGTTTATAAATCTTCATTTCCGCTTCATGCCGCGCAATCTTGTTTTCATCGCTTCGTCTACGCGATATGACTCTATGGTTTTCTGTATGGCTTTATTGTAAGCAAAGTCGTCAAGTTCCGAACGTTTCAAATACTCCATTGTCTTCTCCGGATACGAAACGAAGCAGAACGATACTGCCCATGCCACTGCCATTCTCACATAATATCCATCATGACGGATATTATCGTAAAGTGCGAACAACTCGTCAATATGGCTGTCATCTATGAAATATTTCATGGTCATCACCACTCCGAAACGTATCTCATATTCCTTATCAGAGAGTATAAATGATTTAAGATACTCCCATATCCTGCCAGAATGGACAGAGAGATATTTCTTGCTTCCAGCAAACTTGAACGAATCGCATACGGACCAGCTGTTTATTATCTTCACAAAACTAGTGACGTATGACAGATATGACTCTATATCATCATCCGGTTTTACATATCCTAGCACCAGTCCCTGCAACATCCTTTCTTCCATATAAAACGATGGAGCTGTGGAAAGATACGATTTCCAATCGGATCGGGCAATCTCAACAGCCAGTTTTCTCATGTCGGGCAGACGTAATCCCAACACGTTATCAACTCCGGGATTCAGTTTCTCAGCAAAGGCCTTATTAGAGTGTTCCCGAAGTGCAAGAAGATGCTCCCTGACCGGTTTGCCATGCAAAAGGAATATATTGTCTGTAAGCATATGGTATAAACTGATTGAATATTTTGTTTAAAGGCAAATATACGGATAATATCCGGAATCTTCATAATTGATATGTTTCAAAAAAATGCCTTGTCATTTCGGATGAAACGACAAGGCATTTTAATCAAAACGACAGGACGTTTTCCTGACAAAGATTTTTTATCAGAAACTACCTCCTCCCAGTGCTCTGTAAAGCATAGTATGAACCTGGCAGTAGGCTATGTTCAGTTCTATTCTTTCAAGTTCGCAGTCAAGATAGCGTTCGTCGGCAGAAAGTACATCCAGATAGCCGGCAAAACCTGTCTTGAACAGTTCGTTGGCATTATATATGGCACGATGATGTATACGGCTTTCTTCCTCTTTAAGAGCTTTGCGAAGATTCATCTGCTCGGACGAAGTAATCAGGTCCACCACTTCGAGGTATGAGCGAAGAACTGTCTCGTGATAGTCCAATAATGCTATGCGCTGACGTCCGTTTGCCTCTTCCCACAAGGCACGTATTTCATTGCGCTTGAATATAGGAGCTGAAATACCTGCTGCAAGATTATAGACCATAGAAGCAGGCGATGAGAACCACTTGTCGAGACTGAAGGCATTGAATCCTCCACTGCCACCTATAACCAGCGACGGGAAAAAGGCCTTTCGTGCGGCAGATGCATCCGACTTGCACGCCAGAAGTTCCAGCTCGGCTGCTACCACGTCAGGACGGTTTCGCAATATCTGCGTAGGTATACCGGTCTCCACAGGGAAAGTAAAATCACTTATAACCTCGAACGACGAGCGTTTGATTTCGAAAGGCATACGCCCCAACAGCAAAGCAAATGCACGTTCCGTTTCAGCTATCTGCTGTTCTGTATCAAGAAGCATTTCTTCCAGTTTCAGGCGACGCGAACGGAACTGGTCGACAGACAGTCTTGATTCCTCACCTTCGTTCATCAACTCATTGGCAAGGAGGTATGAGGCACCTGTCTTGCGGATAGCTTCTTCGAGTACGTATTGTTTCTTGTCAAGACCTACCAGCCTGTAGTACATATCGGCCACTTCACCAACCAGCATAGTCTGCGCAAGGCGTTGAGCCTCTAGAGATTTCATCCAACGCGAAACTGCCGAACGTTTCTTGTCGGTGAGTTTTCCCCATATATCTGCCTCCCACTGGAAGTTCAGTCCGAGGTTAAGATTCTTGTAAGGGTCAGGGATATGCTTGTCCTTTGCCAAATCCGGAGTATTGGTTGTACTGTTTCCCACACCGTCCATTGTGTATTCACCGAAACGCTGAATGCCACCGTCGATTCCCAATGACACTTCCGGCAACAAGGCTCCCCTGCCCGCCTTCATCTGCGCACGCGCTATCGAAACATTCTCTATGGTCTTAAGGAAAGAATGATTGTTGGCCAATGCTGAGTCGATATACTCTACAAGGTATGCATCCGGGAAAAATTCTTTCCAAGAAATGGAAGCCATAGTAACTGTATCTGTGTCTTCTATAAACGCTTCGGGCAAGTCGAACTTTTCTGCCGGCGCGAGGGAAGGTGCCTTACACCCTCCCATAGCCAGTGCCGAAGCCATAAAAGCTATATATGCAAATTTATTCTTCATCATCTTC
>CALUPA010000057.1 GCA_944322395.1 uncultured Phocaeicola sp. | reverse complement strand
GGCTCCCAATGAAATTACTGCAATTAAAATTAAATCCATAAATTAAAGTTAGTTTATTAATTATTTATTGTTTCCAGTGTAAATGAAAATGTCCTGCTGATTTTATTTCTCAAAAGATATATTACTATATAATAAGGTATAAGAGTACATAAAGAGACTAATGCTGATGTAGCCTCATCACCATCCGTAACTCTCATAGTAACAAACAAGGCAGCTAATAACACAACAAACGGAAGTACAAATGCCAGTACCACAGCTTTCATACCCATAGAAGTAGTGCCACAAACCATAACTTCCTGCCCTACCGAGCAACATTCAGCACTTTCCTTATCATGTATATCGATTATTTTTTCCTTGGTCTCCGAAATATTACAGTGACCTTTTACGCTGCACGACGAGCAAGCCGAGCTTTGAAGAATCTTAACCCTCACATGAGAGCCGTCTATGCTTTCCACAATACCAAGGTGTTTTATATTATTATTCATTTTGCAAACTACACATTACAAATATGCAGCAAATGTACAACAAATTTTCAATTTCCGTTATCGCAAACGAGATTTTTTTTGTGAAAAAATCCAATTCAGAAGCACTCACAAGGTTATACGACAAAAAAAATACATAAAAAGACTTTATCCACTGAACAAACCCGATACTCAGGAATGCCAACTATGGATAAAGTCCTTATATCATTATTAATAATAAAAAACAAAAAATCTTCAGTTCAACTAGCGTTACACTAACGTATCACACCCATTATATCAGTGTTTCGATATAACTCCTCATGTCGTCAATAGCAGCCACTGTTTCTTTATATAGCTTATACTGTGCAAGAGTTCTCACATAATTATGTTCAGGATACTTTATCTGATAATAAGTATCTCCATTTATATAATCGGTAAGGAAACGCACAGCCTGCATATATGGGAACAGAGTCACAGCAAAAGGAAGAAGGTCAATTTCTATAGGAAGGAGGAAACATCTGGCAGATTCAATATATCCTTTGGTAAAAGACTTGAATATTTCAAAATTGAACTTCACATTGTCCAGGTTTTTGTCATCTTCCTGGCCGGTATTGGCAGCCGAGCGGAGAAAATCTCCATAGTCAGAGAATATGAAACTTGACATCACAGTATCAAGGTCTATAATACAAAGGACATTGCCTTCCTTATCGAATAGCATGTTGCTCACCTTGGTATCACAATGGCATATACGTTTTGGAAGCAAACCCTCACGGTAGTATCTTTCGGCGCGACACATGTTGTTAGCATCTTTTTCTATCTCAGCCACCAAATCTTTAACCTTGTCAAGACGTCCCACAGGATTTGCATTCACCGCATCGCGCAACTGTTTTATTCTGAACTCCATGTTATGGAAATCAGGAATTGTCTCTTCCAGATGACATGACATATCTGAAAGCATTGCTTCGAATTCTCCGAATTTAAGTCCGACAAGGTATGAAGACTCAGGAGTGACAGTATCAAGCGTTACAGAACCTTCTACGAATACACATGCACGCCAATACTTCTCACCGTCAAAATAATATGTCTTTCCATTATCTGCCATTGCAAAACGGAGGACTTTTCTGTCAAGATCAGTCTCGCCCGCATCTGCAAGTTTCTTACGGATGTGACTTGTCACACACTCTATATTGTTCTGCAAGAGGTCGACATTCTTGAAAATATTATGGTTGATACACTGAAGAATAAAATTTGGAGTTCCCTCCTGGGTTGTCACTAGATAAGTCTGATTGATAAGTCCAGCCGTCAAAGGCTTTACAGACTCTACATTCTTGATTTCTGGAAATTTTTCAATGATTTGATTTAATGAATTCATGGTTATAACAAGTTTAAATATTTCATTCTATATATATAATTTGCCACCACGAGATAGCAATTTATGATTAATTTTCAGACTTAGATTCATGCAGATGCGGCAAAGATAGAAGTTTTTTATTTATTATCGAATTTTTTATAGGCATTTCTTTGCCGGTTAAATAAAACTTTATAGTTTTGCGCCAAACTTTAAAATTTAAAAGCAACATGAAAACCACTGGAAAAACAATTATTACATTATTTATAATGTTAGTCTGCGGAATTTCATACGCAGAAAATATTAATCGTCCTGAATCCGAAAATTACATCAACGGAGTCACATCACTTAACAATGGTGATATAGAAAATGCATACAAGTATCTGAATGCCGAAATAGAAAACAATCCAGACAACGGTTATGCCCACTGCTACATGGCACTTATCTGCAACGCTTGCAACGATGTAGTATTGGCAATGCACGCTGTAAATTCAAGTATTGAGTTAATACCGGAAAACGACACCGAGTATCGCTCGTTTGCATATTACACAAGAAGCATATTATGGGGTAACATCGGCAAATGGGAAAATGCCATCAACGATATAAGCGAATCAATATCAATCAATCCAAATGATGCTGAGAGCTATAAGACAAGAGCAGAGATGTATGTTAACACAAAACATTACGAAGAAGCTATAGAAGATTTGAATCATGCACTTAGCATAAATAGTAATACAGATGTGACAGACCTTATGATGAAACTGATAGAATCTGTTCCAACGGAAGAACTTGCTGAAAAAGTTACAAATGTAATGGGACTTATGTCTCTGAAATAAAAATACACTAGAAAACAAAAAAACGTTTTGCAATCATTCAGCGGCTGTTTACCGAAAATAATCAAATATCGGTAAACAGCCGCTGATTTTTTCTTAAAACACTTACACATGGTAAACCACACGAGTACATTTCACGAAAATAAAATAACATAATATAAACATTCATCAAAAAAAGTATGTAAATTTGCGGCATGGAATGGTTTACAAATTTATTTTTTGAGCATTCAGCCTTACAGGCTGTCATTATACTGTCACTTATCACAGCAATAGGACTTGGATTCGGGAAACTACATCTGTTTGGAGTTTCACTGGGAGTGACATTCGTTTTTTTCATAGGAATTCTTGCAGGTCATCTTGGGTTCTCAATAGACCCGCAGATGCTCATTTATGCGGAAAGTTTCGGACTCGTATTATTCGTTTATTCTCTTGGGCTCCAGGTAGGTCCCGGCTTTTTCAGTTCGTTCCATAGAGGTGGATACAAATTGAACATGCTAGGGCTGGGAGTAATCCTAATAGGTAGTGCAATGGCTGTAATAATAAGCAAAACAGCATCAGTGCCACTGTCGGATATGGCCGGAATATTATGCGGAGCAACCACCAACACACCGGCACTGGGAGCTGCACAACAGACACTGAAACAGCTTGGAGAACCTACAAGCGGAGCCGCATTGAGTTGTGCTATCACATACCCTTTGGGAGTTGTGGGAGTAATATTGGCAATCATTGTCCTTAAAAAACTGGTAGTAAAACCCAAAGACATGGAAAGTCACGAGCACGATGACACAAACCATACGTATATAGCTACTTTTCAAGTCCATAATCCTGCAATATTCAACAAAAGTATACAAGACATTGCAAAACTCAGTTATCCCAAGTTTGTTATCTCACGACTTTGGAGAGATGGAAATGTGAGCATCCCCACATCTGAAAAGATACTTAAAGAGAATGACAGAATACTTGTTATCACTACAGAAAAGGATGCCCCTACCCTGACAATACTGTTTGGAGAACAGGAAAACAGAGACTGGAACAAGGAAGACATAGACTGGAATGCTATAGACAGTCAGCTTGTTTCTAAACATGTTATAATATCAAGACCTGAGATAAACGGGAAGAAACTTGGCAGTCTGAGACTCAGGAATTCATACGGTATAAACATAAGCCGCGTGACACGAAGCGGAGTACAGCTTCTTGCTACACCAGGACTTGTGCTTCAATTGGGCGACCGACTGACAGTAGTAGGCGAAGCAGCCGCAATACAAAATGTAGAGAAAGTTCTGGGCAATACAGTGAAAACACTGAAAGACCCCAATATGGCATCTATATTTATAGGTATAGTGCTAGGACTGATTATAGGAGCAATTCCTATCAGTATCCCCGGAATAAGTTCGCCTGTTAAACTCGGACTGGCCGGAGGACCTATAATAGTAGGTATACTTATAGGTGCATATGGTCCGCGCCTTCACCTTGTGACTTATACTACAAGGAGTGCGAACCTCATGCTCAGAGGTATAGGACTATCACTGTATCTGGCATGCCTCGGGCTTGATGCCGGAGCACATTTCTTTGAAACGGTTATGCGTCCGGAAGGTGCATTATGGATAGGTATCGGATTTGCTATAACATTCATACCTGTGATAATTATGGCAATAGTGGCACTAAGGGTATTCCATCTGGACTTTGGAAGTACATGCGGAATGCTTTGCGGAAGTATGGCAAATCCTATGGCACTGAACTATGCGAACGACATTATCCCCAATGACAATCCAGCTGTGAGTTATGCCACAGTATATCCTCTTGGGATGTTTACAAGGGTTATAATGATACAAATCATACTTATGCTTTTTTTATAGTATAAACCAATCATAATATAAATCTAAAAGCCATGACAGTAACAAACAAGGCGAAAATAGAGGAAATCAAGAACGATTTAAGGTATCTGGAACTGTTGTCGCAGAGTTTCCCCACAATAGCGGCAGCCAGTACAGAGATAATCAACCTCGAAGCAATACTAAATCTTCCTAAAGGAACAGAACATTTTCTGGCAGACCTGCACGGGGAATATGAGGCATTCAATCATGTGCTGAGAAATGCATCTGGCGCCATAAAAAGAAAAGTAAACGAAATATTCGGGAATACACTGAGAGAAGCCGAAAAAAAAGAACTTTGTACACTTATATATTATCCAGAACAAAAACTCATACGTGTTAAAGAAACGGAAGAGGACATGAACGACTGGTACGTGATTACACTAAACCAGCTGGTAAGTGTATGCCAGAACGTGTCGTCAAAATACACCCGTTCAAAAGTAAGGAAAGCATTGCCAGAAGAGTTCTCTTACATAATACAGGAACTTCTGCACGAAAGCAGTACTACTCAAAACAAGCAAGCTTACATAAACGTTATTATAAGCACAATAATAGACACAGACAGAGCCGATGACTTTATCATAGCATTATGCAATCTGATACAACGGCTTACAATAGATTCGCTACATATACTGGGCGATATATTCGACAGAGGTCCGGGTCCTCACATAATAATGGACACATTATGCAATTACCATAATTTCGACATACAATGGGGAAATCATGACATTTTGTGGATGGGTGCAGCTGCAGGTAACAGATGCAGTATAGCAAACGTGTTGCGACTGGCCATGAGATACGGAAACCTGCCTGCTCTGGAGGACGGATACGGCATAAACCTTTTGCCGCTTGCTACATTTGCAATGGAAACATATGCCGATGACCCATGCACTCAGTTCTATCCTAAAGAATATGACGATCAGTATAGCGACAAGACCCTACGCATGATTGCACAAATGCATAAAGCCATAAGCATCATACAGTTTAAGCTTGAAACTGAAATAATAAGGAGAAGACCGGAATTCGAAATGGAAGACAGACTCCTTCTTCATCATATAGACTTCGATAAAAAAGTACTCAGGCTGGGAGATAAGGAATATGAAATGAGGGATTGTGTAATGCCTACAGTAAACCCTGACGATCCATACAGGCTGACAAAAGAAGAAGAAGACGTAGTGAACAAGTTACACGACTCATTCACACGAAGCGAGAAACTGCGCAAACACATGAAATGCCTGTTCCGATACGGATGCATGTATAATGTATGCAATTCCAACTTGCTATTCCATGCTTCGATGCCACTAAACGAAGACGGAAGTCTGAAGGAAGTTTGTATAGGCGACAAAAAATACAAAGGTAAAGAACTGCTCAACAAAGTGGGACAGCTTATACGTACAGCATATTTTGCCGACAACGACAATGATGAAAAGGATTTTGCCATGGACTACGTGTGGTACTTGTGGTGCGGAAAAGACTCTCCGGCATTCGACAAGAGCAAAATGGCTACTTTCGAACGATATTTCCTTACAGATAAATCCATGCACAAGGAAATAAAGGGATTCTACTATTCGAAAAGAGATGATGAAGCTGTATGCGACATGATTCTTGACGAATTCAACGTCACAGGAGAACACCGTCATATAATAAACGGACACGTACCTGTCAAAGCTGTACAGGGTGAAAAGCCTATAAAAGCAAACGGCAAACTTATGGTTATAGATGGAGGGTTCTCTAAGGCATACCAACCGGAAACTGGAATAGCAGGATATACGCTGGTATATCACTCGCGCGGATTCCAGCTTGTTCAACACGAACCATTCACCTCTACACAAAGAGCTATAGAAGAAGGGAAAGACATTAAATCTACAACTCAGATTGTGGAATTAAGCACAAAACGCGTAATGGTGAAGGACACCGACAAAGGTGAAGAACTGAAAATACAGATTGAAGACCTCAAGAAATTACTTTTTGCATACAGAACAGGAATACTAAAGGAAAAAGCCATTTAGTAAGCAGAAAAAAAACGACAGGTCATTATAATAAAAACGCTTTGACGTTTCAATCGAAATGTCAAAGCGTTTTTATTATAATGACAATACCGTATAAATCAAACCAGCTTGTTGGTACATGTATCAGGGAAAATCACCGAAGGCTTAAATGTCTTGGCCTCCTCAAAGTCCATCAGAGCATACGAGATTATAATAACGATATCCCCTACCTGCACTTTACGTGCTGCCGCTCCATTCAGACAAATACATCCCGAACCACGTTCACCCTTAATCACATAAGTCTCGAATCTTTCGCCATTATTGTTGTCCACAATATGTACTTTCTCGCCAGGAATAATGTTAGCAGCATCCAGCAAGTCCTCGTCAATGGTAATGCTGCCTACGTAGTTAAGATTGGATTGAGTGACTGTAACACGATGTATCTTCGACTTCAATACTTCTATCATCATATATTTTACGGGTTTATTCTTTATATTTTATATTATCTATCAATCTGACTTCGCCACAGAACACAGTAATACATCCTACGATATAACTGCTTTCATCCCATTCTGAAATTGTCTGGAGGGTATTGCCGTCAACCACCTCAAAATATTCCAATTGCAATCCCTCAGACTCGGCAATTCTGTTTTCTACATACAATTTTGTTTCTTGCAGAGTATGGCTTTTAGCAAATTCCAAACTTCCGAAAAGTGTCTTCGAAATTTGAAGGGCCTGAACTCTCTGTTCGGCAGACAGACGTGTATTTCTGCTGCTCAGAGCCAAACCGTCGGCTTCACGCACGATAGGACATCCCACAATTTCAAGATTGAAAGGATACTTACGCACCATCTCACGTATAATGGCAAGCTGCTGGAAATCCTTCTCGCCAAAATAAGCTCTGTCCGGTTCCACAATAAGGAGAAGTTTGCTTACTATCTGACATACTCCATTAAAATGTCCAGGACGATACTTACCTTCCATAACAGTGTCAAGCGGAGCATAGCTGAACTGACGTGTGTCAGGTTCCGGATAAATTTCTTCTACCGAAGGAGCAAATACAAATGCCGCACCGTGCTTCTCAAGCAATTCGCAGTCGGCTTCCAGAGTTCGCGGATATTTCAACAAATCGTTTTTGTCATTAAACTGTGTAGGATTGACAAAATCGCTTACTACTACCACATCGTTTTCATTTACTGCACGCTTAACCAAAGAAGCATGACCTTCGTGCAAAGCACCCATGGTAGGTACCAACCCTATTGACTTTCCCTGCTTACGAACTGCCTGCAACTCATTGCGCAGTTCACTGATTGTCTGAATTAACTTCATTTCTTTTTTATAGTTTATACTATTCTATATTAAGTCTATGTACAGAGCTATTATATAGTTCCCGAAATCCGGTGCAAAGTAAACCATTATTTATCACATAATGAAAGATAAACCTAAAAAAGTGTATTTTCATCATGCATTAAGCCTCAAAAAGATTTACAAAACAGATTATTTATGGTAAAACCCACACCTATTAACATACTATAAGGATTTATTTGAAACTGCATTTTTAAATCTGTCCTTTTTTTTGTACCTTTGCAAAACATTTTGAGCATATAAATAATAACATGAGCGCTAAGAAAGTTTTATTCATTACACAAGAAATTACTCCTTACGTGCCGGAAAGCGAACTTTCGCTTATCGGACAGAATCTTCCACAAGCAATCCAGGATAAAGGTCGTGAAATACGAACATTTATGCCTAAGTGGGGTATTATAAACGAACGTAGAAATCAGTTGCATGAAGTAATCCGCCTGTCTGGAATGAACTTGATAATCGATGATACAGACCACCCTCTTATCATCAAGGTAGCTTCCGTACAAGCTGCCCGCCGACAGATATATTTCATTGACAACGACGATTATTTCCAGCACAGACTAATGACAACTGATGAAAACGGAAATGAATATGAGGACAATGGAGAAAGAGCTATATTTTATGCAAGAGGTGTACTGGAAACAGTGAAAAAACTACGCTGGTGTCCTGATGTAATACACTGTCACGGATGGATGAGCGCTGTAGTGCCTTTGTACATTAAAAAGGCATATTGCGACGAACCTTCATTCCGCGATTCGAAAGTTGTATTTTCAATATACGATGATGGTTTCAAATCCAATCTGGTAGAAAACTTCAGCGAATTGGTGAAATTCAAGGATATAACATCTGATGACTTGAAAATGCTGAACAGCCCTATCACATACAATGAATTGTGTAAACTTGCAATTTCGTACTCTGACGGTGTTATACAGAATGGCGAGAATGTAAGTCAGGAGTTATTGGATTATGCAAGAAGCCTCAATATCCCTGTGGTAGAAAACCAGCAAGGATTCGAAGCTTATGCAGATGCATGCAACTCCCTATATGACAAGGTTTTGGAAAGTAACGAATAATAAATCCCGACAAATCAATGTAGAATAACCAAAACTACATTGATTTGTTTTTATAAACCATATATTTTTATAGTATGAAATTCAAGTTATTGGCTGCCATGACAGTTGCAGCCGCACTCTATAGTTGCGATGATTCGACATCTGGCATTGGAGATTTCGTATCAAACGTGGATAAAATAGAAGCATTCTCTGAAACTTATAAAGTTTCGTCAAGTACATTCAAACTTGATAAAGTATATTCACGTACTAACAGAGCATATTTGGGTAAATATACTGATCTTGATTTCGGACAGTTCACAGCAAATTTTATTACACAAATAAATTGTCCAGAGGGTTTCGAATTGCCTGAGAAATTAAAAGAGATAACTGGTGCATCGCTTGAATTATACTATACCGGATTTTATGGCGACTCATTGGCTACTCTCACAGTACAGGTAGATGAACTTGACAAAGTAATCAATGACGAGGATACAGATTTGTACTACACAAACTTTACTCCTGAAAATTATTATAACGAAAGCACCAACTGTATAGCCCAGAAATCATATGCGGCAGTAGATAAGTCTGTTAGCGATTCCTTAAGAAACACAAGCGGATATTATCCTGCCATAAAAATAGATTTAGGAAAAGATTTCGGTAAGAAAATAGAGAATCTGTACAGAAGCAATCCAGAATACTTCAAGGATGCATATTCATTTATTAATAATGTATTGAAGGGCTTCTATGTACACACCACACAAGGAGACGGTTCGATAGTGTATATTCAGGACATATGGTTAAGATTGAATATGGACTATTACACCAAGAGACAATCTACTGGTCAGATAGACTCACTTGTTCATGGCAATACGATATTGGCAGCAAGTAAAGAGGTGCTTATGTCTACAAAACTTGAAAATTCGGACAAGCTGAATACACTTGTAGAAGAGACAGAACATACATATCTTAAGACTCCTGCCGGACTGTGTACTGAAATTGAATTACCGATAAAAGAGATTTTCGATGTTCATCAGAATGACACACTGAATTCTGTTACTCTCTCAATAAAGAAATACAGATATGCAGGACTCGAGAATACCGGTGAATATCAGATGGGAACTCCACAGAATGTATTGATGGTGAGAAAAGATGACATGAATGACTTCTTTGAGAAAAACAAGACCTACGACAACAAAACATCTTTCCTTGGTACATACGACAGTAGTACAAACTCTTATACTTTCTCTAAACTTAACCGCCTGATAAGTCATATTTTTACAGAAAGAAAAAACGGTGATAATAACTCTAAGAACAGAGACAAGGTTGTTCTTATCCCTGTCACTACAGAAACAGATACAGAGGGAAATGTAATTGGAGTATCACACGATATGGAAGTAAACGCAGCAAGACTGTTTGGTGGTGAAAATGGTGAAGAACTGAAGATTGAAGTTATATACACCAAACCTTAAGGACAATAACGAATAATTTCATAATAAAGAAAGAGCATGCAGAGATTTATGATGAAATCAAATGCATGCTCTTTCTTTATTATGTCAGAATATTAATTCAGGAGTAATATATAAGATACTCAGATAAGAGATAAAAACAAGCCATATCAGAACTTGATTCTCAAGCTGTGATATGGCTTATATAATTTTTTCAGATCAATATATTTCAATCTTCATTATCGGTAGCTTTCTTTGAAGAAGCTGCTTTTGTAGTTTTCTTTGCAGTAGTTGTTTTCTTAGCTGTAGTTTTTGTTTCTTTTGCTAGTTTTTTCTCTGCATCTGCAAGTTTCTTCTGTAGCTTGCTCACTTCTGCATTCAACTGTACCAGTTCTGCCCCCTGGTTCTTGATAGTAGTAAGCAAAGAACCTAATTCTTCGTTATCCATATCAACCGGATAAAGTGAATTTACACGTTTGATGAAGTCGCCCAAGATATTCATGTAGTTTGTAAATGCATCGAATGGAGAATCATATATTCCTCTGTTGAATGCAACACCAGTTTCCTTGGTTGTCATAAAACGGAAGTTGTTACTTGCCTGAAGATAATCCCAATCCTGCTTGATTCTCTTGTCATCGCAAAGATATACACGTTCAGCAACACTATAAAGTTTATTAAAGGCCTCACGCTGCATTATATTTCCCAACCACGGACTGATATCTCTTTCCTCGTCAACCCAAGACATAGGATAAGGAACATCCATTCCGTCAACAGATTTCAATTTAGTGACAATCTCAGATGGTGTAGAGAATGTGATACCCTTCTGTTTGGCACATATAGGCAATGCCTTGATAAAGTCAAGAATGTTCGAAGATAATGGCTGGAAATATCCAAGTGCAGACAGTTCCATGAAAATGTTTATCACCTGTTCACTCTCAGGCATAGAATCAATCCAACCGATATATTTATCTGCAAATAAAGGATATTCACTCCAATCGCTATTAGAAAAACGCAAGCTGATATCATCAGAAAGCTTAAAGTCTCTCATCAAAAGCTTAAGATTTGGATTCTCAACACAATGATACAGATAGTGAGGACTCTTCCATCCCAACACATGCTTAGCCCCTTCAATAAGCATTCCTTTAAAGCCCATATTGGCTACCATTCCACCTATTTCATTGTTGTAAATCAAGCTAGAATTACGGAATACCTTTGGTTCCTGACCGAAATAATCCTTGATTTTCTTACGCATACGGCCAACTTCTTCTTTAAAGCAATCCTCGTTAGCCAATGAAGAGAGTCCGTGTGAATAAGGTTCGCACAAGAATTCGCAACATCCTGTATTATTTAATTCATGCAACAGCTCTATAACAGCCGGCGCGTATATTTCCAATTGTTCAAGTGCAACACCAGAGATAGATAAAGCTACCTTAAATGCTCCATCATTCTCTTTTGCCATCTGAATAAGAGTATTCAAAGCTGGAATATAAGAACGTTCAGCAATTTCATTAATACCCTGCTCGTTGGCAAAATCATCATAATAATAATGGTCTGAGCCTATCTCAAAGAAACGGTAACGTTTCAAATGTATTATCTGATGAATTTCAAAATATAAACAGATTGTTTTCATATCAACTTAAGACTAATATTTTACTTATTATAATTTCTCAGAACATCTTCGTACAAAGAACGGACTTTTAGGCCAACTTTTTCCCAAGTAATTCCGTCGACCTCTGCTTTTCCTTCTTTCTGAAGATACTCAAACAGTGACTGATTTGTGCAAATTGAATATATGGCGTCTGCCATGGCATGAATGTCCCAATAGTCTGTTTTTATAACTTTATTGAGAATCTCACCGCAACCGGACTGCTTTGAAATAATAGAAGGCGTTCCACACTGCATAGCCTCCAATGGAGCAATACCGAAAGGTTCCGAAACTGAAGGCATAACAAAGACATCACTATTCTTATAAACCTCGTATACCTGTTTTCCTTTCATAAAGCCTGGGAAGTGGAAACGATCTGCTATTCCTCGTTCAGCAACTAAATTAATCATGGCATTCAACATATCTCCAGAACCAGCCATTACAAAACGAATATTACGTGTACGCTTCAAAACCATTGCTGCAGCTTCAACAAAATATTCCGGTCCCTTTTGCATTGTGATACGTCCCAAGAAAGTAACAATCTTCTCCTTAGAATGGTCAGGACGTGGTATATCCTGATATTCCTGCGACAATGGATAAACTGCATTATGCACGGCAAATACTTTTCTAGGATCCTGATGATACTCATTTATCACTGTACGACGAGTTAATTCAGATACGCACATGATACAGTCGGCATAATCCATACCGTTCTTTTCAATAGAATAAACCGTTGGATTTACTTTTCCGCGAGAGCGGTCAAAATCTGTTGCATGCACATGAATACAAAGGGGTTTTCCACTGACCATCTTTGCATGCACACCTGCCGGATAAGTCAGCCAGTCATGAGCATGGATAATATCAAACTCCTGCTGTCTTGCCACTACACCTGCAATAATCGAGAAATTATTTATTTCATCATGCAGATTTCCAGGATATCCTCCTGCAAATTCCATACATCCCAAGTCATTGACGTTCATGTATGAGAAATCGGCATATATCTTATCACGATAAGCATAATATTCTTCAGGTGTCATTTTAGCATGCAGACGGGATTTAAGATAATCGTAATTCACATCACGCCATACAATAGGTACCTGATTCATACCAACTATTTTCAGGAATCCTTCCTCATCGCCAGTCGGTTTAGGCATACAGAAAACGGTTTCAACATCGCCCTGCAAACTTAATCCCTTGGTAATACCATAGGAAGCAACTGCAAGACCACCGTATATTTTTGGAGGAAATTCCCAACCAAACATTAAAACTTTCATAAAAACTCCTCCTTCTTTATTGATTCTCAAATTTATCCAACAAATACAAGCCACGAAGAATTTCCGCAACGTTCATTGCAAACGACACAGCACCTCTACCCTTAAAAGGCGGATTACCGTCAAACAGTTCTGGAAGTGTTCCCAAACAGTGAGATGTCATTTCGTCCTCATAGCTAACAAACTGTCTCCACAAGAAAGAGATAGCACTTCTCTTATAAATCTTCAGATAAGCCTCCATATAGAAACCTTCCAGCCAAGGCCATGCAGTACCCTGATGATATGCATAGTCTCTCTGCATCTGAGGACCTACATAGTTAGGATTGTATCCTCCACTCTTAGGGCTCAAAGAACGAAGTCCCTTAGGGGTAAGCAGTTCTTTGGTAACAATATCAATTACACCTTTCTTCTGTTTAGCATCAAGTGGAGAATAATCGAATGCTGCCGCGAAAATCATATTAGGACGTACGCTCCAGTCCATCATATCACCATCTACAAAATCCAGAAGATAGCCATATTCATTCAAGAAAGTATCTATAAATGATTTTCCGGCCTTTTCAGACAAAGATTTCAAGCGATATGAGAATTCATTGTCACCTACTTCGGATAAAATATCAGCAGTGAAACACAACGCGTTATACCATAGAGAATTGAATTCTACTATATATCCTGTTCTTCCCACAACAGGACGACCATTCACTGTAGAATTCATCCATGTAATAGCGTTATCTCTACCATTGGCATATACCAATCCGTTGTCTTTCACTTCAAGATTAGGATGTTTTCCATCAAGCAAATATGACATGATATCTTTAAGCAATCCAAGATACTTTTCTTTTGCAGCATCTCTTGAAACCATCTTTGCATATTGCTGAATTGTCCATACAGCCCAAAGAAGTACATCCGGATGATAAATCTCATAAACTTTCAACGTGGATTTCTCACCATTCATAAATGCATATAAAGCTTTAATGGCAGTTTCCATTATCATCTCAAATTTTGAGACTTCACCAATAGACAATGTAAGACCAGGCAATGAAACAAACATATCTCTGGCACGACATTTAAACCAAGGATAACCGGCCAATATATACGATTCATTATCCTGCTTATTCAGGAATTGATGCGCTGCATTAACAAGACAGTTCTTGAAATCTTTTCTAGGGGTTCTTTGTTCTGCTTCATCAGCAAACAACTGATTCAATCCTGAAGTATCCACAGAAGATATACCACCTGAGAATGTTACGCTCTCGCCTTTATTTATTTTGAATTCAAAATAACCGGGAACGTACAAGTCTTCATTGAAATCATATCCACGTTCTTGTTCCTTAGGATATTCAATACCTCTGTACCAATCCGGAAGGAAATGGAATTCATTCTCTTTACTGAACTGCATGTACAATTCCGGATAGCCAGGATACATACATGTCTTAATTCCATTGTCTATGACATCATATTTTCTACTAGCCTGTGAATTTTCGTGTGTGTATTCTCTTACACTTCTGAAAGCCAAATAAGGACGCAACCTCAATGTTGTTTCGGAGTGTGCATCAACCAAGGTATATCTGATAAGAATTCGATTTTCGTGATGCACAAAAACTTTTTCCTTCTTTAAAATGACTCCACCTACTCTATACCACGTTGTAGGCACTTTTTCACACTCATACTCACGAATATACTTATGACCGCGCGGACTAAAATTATCGCCATGATATTTATGGAGGCCCAAATTGAATTCCGCTCCATGCTGAATTACAGTCTCATCCATAGCCGATAATAAAACATGATTTTCATCATCTAATTCTGGCACTGGTATAACTAATAATCCATGATACTTGCGAGTATTACAGTCTACGATTGTAGAACAATGGTAAGCTCCTGATCGATTTGTACGAAGAATCTCGCGCGGTAAAGATTCCTCCAGATTCGTCATAAGAGTTTTATCAAAACGTAAATAACTCATAGATGTTATATTAAGGTTATTAAATTGTTCAATAAATATGTTATAAATCTCACCCCAAAATTAGTAATTAAAAAATCAAATCAAAACGTAAAACTCGTTTTTTTTCAAAAATAATTACTTTTCACGATGAAATATCTTTTTTAAGAGAAAATACCGCCATAAACATGTCAAATGGCAGTATACACAACTTACATAATAAAAAAATCCTGAGTTAAAAAACCCAGGATTTTTACATTTTATAATTAATCTATAATATCAAAACCGCAATAAGGAACTAAAGCTTTTGGTATCTTAATACCATCGGGAGTTTGATTGTTTTCCAATAAAGCAGCTACAATTCTAGGCAATGCCAATGCAGATCCGTTTAATGTATGACAGAGTTCAGTCTTCTTATCAGCATTTCTAAATCGGCATTTCAGACGGTTTGCCTGATAAGTGTCAAAATTAGAAACAGAACTTACTTCAAGCCATCTCTGTTGAGCTTCTGAATAAACCTCAAAGTCATAGCATATTGCAGCTGTAAAACTCATATCACCACCACACAAACGAAGTATTCTATATGGAAGTTCCAACTTCTGCAGCAATCCTTCTACATGATCCAACATTTCCTGATGAGACTGTTTTGAATGTTCTGGTTTATCAATTCTTACCAACTCAACTTTAGAGAATTCGTGCAGACGGTTCAAACCACGTACATCCTTACCGTATGAACCCGCTTCGCGACGGAAACATTGAGTATATGCACAATTCTTTATAGGAAGTTGCTTTTCGTCAAGAATAACATCTCTGTAGATATTTGTAACAGGAACTTCTGCAGTAGGTATAAGATACAAATCATCGAGGTTGCAGTGATACATCTGACCCTCTTTATCTGGTAACTGACCTGTACCGTAACCTGAGGCTGCATTTACAACTGTAGGTGGCATAATTTCCTCATATCCAGAAGCACGCGCTTCATCAAGGAAGAAGTTAATAAGAGCTCTCTGCAGTCTCGCTCCCTTACCTTTATAAACCGGGAAACCAGCACCTGTAATTTTTACGCCTAAATCAAAATCTATCAAATCATATTTCTTTGCAAGTTCCCAGTGTGGCAAAGCATTCTTTGGAAGTTCTGTTTCCATACCTCCATGTTTTACCACTACATTATCCTCAGCACATGAACCTTCAGGAACCTCGTCATAAGGCACATTAGGAATAGTATACAATATTTCCTGCATCTCTTCAGAAGCCTTATCCATTTCAGCCTGCAGTGCCTTACTTGCTTCTTTAAACTCTGCTACTTTATTTTTTGCAGCTTCTGCTTCTTCTTTCTTGCCTTCTTTCATCAGCATTCCAATACTTTTGGAAATTGAATTTACCTCAGCAAGATTTCTATCTAATTGATTCTGAGCATTACGTCTTCTGTCATTGCATTCCAGAACTTTTGCTATAGCTTCTTTTGCATTAGCAAAATGCTTTTTCTCAAGTCCACGAATTACCTTGTCGGTATCTTCTGTAATTTGTTTAATAGTGAGCATATTTTTCTACTTTTATAAACGTTCCATGTAAAAAGATATGCAAAGATATATTTTTTTTATCAATTATACAGAGAGACTTAAGTTTTTAATCAGAAAACAGGCAAAGTATAGACCAATCCTAACGAAACACGCTGCTGATTATAGCTTTTTGCCCCATATATTCTTGCTTTATCTGTCAGATGAGTATTCTTATGAAGCAAATGAAGATATACTATAAGTTCACTGTCAGACATGGGATAATATTCCGCGCAAAACTGGACGTTCCATGTTTTTCTATAATTTCCTGCCTGAAAATCTTCAGATGATTTATAGACATTACCCAATTCATAAGCTCCCTTAACATACAGATTGAGATGCGGAGATATTCTATAGTCTAAATTGGCTATTGTAGTAAAATACTCAACATTCTTAGCAGTAACAGCCCGATTATTCTCTGTATCATAAACAGATGTAATCAACCCCTTAGAGTCAAGACCTTCGCGCGAATACATAAAATCTATATAACCTAAAAATGGTTTCTTATCCCAAACATTTCCACAAGTAAAATAGAAAATATTTTTCCCCTTAGCCAACTGTCCGTATGATAATGAATATCTTAACTGCATGGCACGATCCACAAAATACCCGTCCCAATTAACCGTACCAAGTACAGGTATTTTTGAATCTTCTATACCTTCTGGCAAATCATACATAAACTGATCCTCAATAGTGGAATTTCTGTTGTTAGTTACCTGAAAATTCAACATATGATTCTCATTAATACTATAAGCCATGTTCACTCCAACCTGATAAGCTGGTATGGTATTATTAAAATCAGAATAATGTCTTACTTTAATAGCATTTACCCAACATTCGTATCCACTGAACTGTACTGGTTGCTTTCCTGCCGTAAGCTGCCAGCGGTCATTAAACTGCCATCCCACCATAGCCAATTCAACAGATCCTGCCAAATTATCCAATGGGATATTAGGATTTGTATATTTATTAAATGACTGCCTGAAATGATACGAGAACTTATCCCTAAAGGCTCCAAGGACTTCTAGTCTTACACGGTGCACCTTAAATGCCATATTATCTAAACTACCATTAGTAAATGCAGCATCTGCGGCTGTACAGAACTGTATATTCATATTAGCCCAGTCTATATCACGTTTACCGTCGGTCACACGTTGAAGTAATGTTTTTTCTTCAGCAGGTACCAAAGAATGTTCTTGAGCATTTACACTGACACTTATTCCACTGGGTAGTAACAATATCAAAACCGGCAAATAACACAAACCGGATGAGAAAATTTTTAACATAAAAATAAATTGATTATTATTATTCAACAATGGGATATCATTAAATGTTCAATCAGAAACTTCTTTTATCGCGGTATTATCAATGTAAGAGCTTCAGGAATTATGTTAACTTCAAAAGGATAATACTTATCAGTCCATATACGTCCATCAATACTTATTTCGGCATTTCTGGCACGCAATATCTTTACAGATTTTGTTCTATATGGTTTAACTGTCTTATGATTCAATAATCTTCCTTGTTGCATCATCCAAAGTCCTGATATAAGTTCCCTTAACTGTGGTCTATAGATAACAGAAACATCCAACCATCCGTTATATGGGACAGCACTAGGGGTAAGTCCATATCCTCTGCAACTACCTATACAAACAGCCATAATTCGACCTCTGATATGCTCATTATTGAGTTTTATATGCATTCTGTGCAGCTTTCGTTCAAAAGCAACAAGAATTAATGATGACAAATATGAAATCATAGGAATACCCCAAAAACGTTTCGTTTCATTTGTTATCATCACAATTTTAGCCCCCAAACCCATATATACAGCATTCAGGAAATATCTTCTATTGTGAGTATCACCGTTATAATATCCCAATGTTCCGACATCCACTTTTCGCAGACGTTTGTTTATCAGGACATCTACAGCTCCTTTATAATCATCTGAATCCAGTCCCCAATATTTTGCAAAATCATTTCCTATACCATTTGGAATTATTCCAAATGCTATTAAATGTTTATCCTCCACATCAGACTGCATGATGCCATTGACCGCATCATTTATGGCTCCATCTCCTCCTACCACGACAATAGTCCTGTAACCATTATTGGCCATTGTCTTAGCCAAACGTTCCACTGAGCCAAAACCTTCCGACTGGACATAATCATACATAACATTCTGACTATCCATATACTCACGAATCTTAGCCCACCTTTTTTGTGCTTTTCGGCTTCCTGCTTTGGGATTATAAATCACTCCCCATCTGTTAGGTTCTACTGCCATAAATCTAATTTTTATATTGTACTAATAATTCGGAATTCGTCACTTATGCATTATACATCCATCAGATGTCGGATAGTATCAATCTTTTGCTCCATACTCCACTCGGCCTTTATCCAATTTATATTGAATCCTCTCCTTTCCATACCCCGGAACCAAGTCATCTGACGTTTTGCAAACTGATGAATTGCAATTTCCAGTTGTGAACACATATCTTCATATTTCATCGCACCCGTTACATAGAGGGTTAGATATTTATATTCCAAGCCATAATATATAAGATCCTCTGAAGGAATACCTGAATCCAATAGTTTTTTAACCTCATCTACCATTCCTTCGTCAAGTCTTTGACGAAGACGATTGGAGATTTTCTCTCTCCTAAGCTCCCTATCAATATCAACTCCGATTATTAAACTATTAAGAATAGGGAAACTGCGTGCCTCTACATTATTTTTCAAATAATATTCTTCAATTTCTATAGCTCTTATAGCACGTTTTACCGTATCCACATCAGTAGAGTTATGAAGCTTTTTGTATTTTGACAGAATATCAGTAAGCTCATCCAGAGATTTATCTGCAAGACTTTCTCTTAGCTCCTTATTTTCCGGCACAGGTATAAGTCTATATCCTTTTAGAACAGACTCAATATACATGCCCGTACCTCCACATAATATGACATCATTTCCTCTGGATTTTATATCCTCATATGCACTTAAAAAGTCTCTTTGGAATTCAAATACATTATATTTATAACCAGGATCGGCTATATCTATCAGATGATACGGTACATGGAATCCATCCACTACATAATCCTTCAAGTCCTTCCCCGTACCGATATCCATTCCACGATATATCTGCCTACTGTCTCCGCTGATAATCTCTGCATTGATTTCTTTAGCCAGACAAGCTGCCAGAGGTGTTTTCCCTGATGCCGTAGGTCCTAATATGGTTATAAAATCATATTTCATAGAGTTATAATATTAGTTCTCGAATTATTTATATCCACAAAGATAGTTTATTTTACATTAAAGATGCAAAAAGAGAATAAAAAAAGAGCCACCTTGAAAATCAAGGCAGCTCTTCATATTTGGTTTCGTATTACTTATTAGCAGTTTACAGAAGCCATGTGAGCGATCAAATCCAATACTTTGTTAGAGTAACCGATTTCGTTGTCATACCA
>CALUPA010000056.1 GCA_944322395.1 uncultured Phocaeicola sp. | reverse complement strand
GGAAAGTTGAAGAAGTGTAGTGAACTTTTTTAGTAATAAACCAATAAAAGTGTAAAGTAAATTTAGGCATAGTCATTTGTTTTGACATATTCTTTAGATCATACTTGTGTTTTTATAAACTACAGTGTTGTTTTTAAAAATACAAGTGTGATTTATATAAATACAACTTATATTTATAGAATATATAAAGACGTTTGAACAAATATTACTTGATTCATTTTGTTACTCAAGGAGTAAAAAACGATACAAAAAATTATCAATTTATCAAAATATATCATATTTTTGCATATAGAGTACTAAATCTTAATTATCACGAATGTATAACTCTTAATTTTTTCATTATGAAAAGCATTTATTTATCTGTAGCACTACTACTGACGGTAGTATCTTTCATGGCTTCATGTTCCAAGTCTGATGATTATCTGAACGCAATTCCTAAGGATACACCAATGGTGGCATCGATTAACCTGAAAGCTTTAGGCGAAAAAGCCGGAATAAACGACAGTGAGAACAAAGAAGCATTAGGCAAACTGACCGATATGCTGAAAAAAGAAATGAATGCTACCAGTTTCGAAAAACTTCAAAGTATAATAGAAAATCCAAAGGAATGCGGAATTGACCTGAACAAGCCGGTTTATGCATTCACGTCTGACGAAAAGTCCTTGATTCTCACAGCAAAAGTAATCGATAAAGAAGCGCTGACAAGCAGTATAACACTTTTAGGAAATGATTCTGAAGCAAATGCCATAACAGAAGAAGAAGGTTATAGTTTCTCACAGTTGGATAACAACAGCTATCTTGCATTCAACGAAAGCACCTTAATAGCAGTAAAAAGCAATATACCGGCAAATACAGACAAAATGAAGTTGAACGCCATTGAAATACTCAACAGAAAAGGTGATGAAAGTATAGTGTCCGACAAAGGTTTCATAAAAATGCAGGACGAAAAAGCAGACATTGCAATATACAACAATTTCGAGATATTTGACAATAGCTACAAAAATATCCTTGCAATGGGACTTGGCGTAGAAGATGCAGCAAAGAAATGTAAACTTATTTCAGGTATATTATTTGAAAATGGTAAACTTGTCATAAATTCGGAATTATATACCGAAGATGATAAGATAAAGGAATTGCAGGAAAAACAAAACGATTATTTGTCACATATCAATAACTCACTACTGAAGTTTTTCCCTAAATCATCATTATGCCTGATGAGCATAAGTATGGAGAATGATAAAATATTCGAAATGCTAAAAGAAAACAAGGATTTCCAAAAGAACATTTCACTGGAAGATGCCGAAACTATAGAAGAGATTCTAAAATCTATCGGCAAGGAAATAACTTTTGGCGTAACAGACTTCAACTTGACAGAAAAACCTGCAATTGTTATTTATGCAGAAGCAAAGAACGGCGACATACTTAAAGAACTGTATAACAACAAAAACAGTAACTCGTTTACAAGAAATTCAAGATTTACAGAACTGAAAGAAAATGAATATTTAATACAGTCAGGAAGAGACAATATATTCATCGGTTATAAAAACGATATGATATATGCTACAAACAGCGAGACCTGGTATAAGAATATAGGTAAAAAACTGGAAGATTCAGCCGAAGACAATACCTATGCCAAGGATATAAAAGGCAAACGAATGGCATATATTATTGACTTCAATGCATTAAGCCAGCTACCGGTGATGCAAATGGTATTAAAATCCGGTGATGCAAAAATGACAGCAGTAGGAAGTGTACTGAAAAATGCCGACAATATGAGTATCACCTACGATGATGAAATTACAATGACGGTACAGCTGAAAGACACAAAAACCAATTTCCTAAAACAAATGATACAGATTACTAAAGAACTCGCCGGTATCTAAAAAATAGAATACTAAGTTTCAAAGTCCCATAATCGGCTTATCACGAATAGGCCAATTATGGGACTTTACTCTTTTATTTGAAACGAAGATTATTGGGATATAAAGTTTTTTTATTAAGTTTGTTCTCATTATGGGAAAACAACAGACAAACATAAAGGAAAAAGGACGTGTCAGCCTGAAAGAGCCGAGACGTTACAAAGTAGTCATCTATAATGATGACTTCACTACCATGGATTTCGTGGTTAAGATTCTTACTACAGTATTCTTCAAATCGGAAACCGAAGCAGAGATGCTCATGATGAGTGTACATAAAAGCGGTTCGGCAGTTGTTGGCATCTATAGTTATGACATTGCACTGTCGAAGGTGAGAAAAGCTACAGACATGGCACGTGAGGAAGGATTTCCACTCAAACTTACAGTACTGCCTGAAGATAAGCAGGCTTAAAAATCACAACAGACACTATGGATTTGAAATATACTAAACACGTAAATAAAGCATTGGAAGTTGCACATACGGAAGCTAAATTCAGGAGACATGAGTTTGTCACTCCCGAACATCTTCTGTATGCCCTGTTGCAACAGGATGAATTCGTTTATGCACTGGAAGATATGGCTTGCAGCATAAACAAGTTGGAAAAGAGCATCAAGGAAGTACTGAATACCAAATTCGAGGTTCTGCCTGAGGGTACACAATATGAGCCTGAAAACTCTACACAAATGGCAGAGATTTTCATCAAGGCACACATGATTGTTTCTTTCTCCGGAGCAAACGAGATAGATGTCCCCCACTTGGTACAGGGCATGCTGGAACTGACAGACTCATGGGCCGCATATATCCTTAAAAATGCTTTGAAGGATGACATTGCCGAGTTTACAAGTATGCTGATTGATGAATATAGCTTCGACTATGATGACCTCCTGGATCATGAACACGGATATGAGAAAAACGAGACCTGGAAAAACTACGTAACTTGCATAAACGACAATCTGGAAAGTCATAATCCGCTTATCGGAAGAGAGGAGGAACTGGAAAAAACTATCAGAGTACTGTGCCGCAAGGAAAAGAACAATCCTCTGCATATAGGAGAATCGGGTGTGGGAAAGACCTCTCTCATCTATGGTCTGGCGGAAAGAATAGAGAAAGGCAACGTTCCTGAAAAACTGCAAGGATACCGTATCTATGAGCTCGATCTTGGAGGTATTATTGCCGGAACACAGTATAGGGGTGAGTTCGAAAAAAGACTGAAGGGTATTATGCTTGGAGCAGAGAAAGAGGGTAAGGCAATAATCTACATTGACGAAATACATAATCTTATAGGGGCCGGAAGGACAAGCGACGGCTCGCTTGACGCATCGAACATGCTTAAACCATACCTTGAAGGAGGAAACATAAAATTCATTGGTTCAACTACTTATGAAGAGTACAACAAATACTTTGCCGGAAGCAAAGGTATGGTAAGACGCTTCCAGCAGATAGATATACTGGAGCCGAGCATTGACGACACTGTAAAAATTATAAAGGGACTTATTAAGGGATACGAAACATTCCACAACGTAAAATATCGAAAGGGAGTAATTGAGTATGCCGTAAGCATGAGCGACAAATATATAAAAGACAAGTTTCTACCCGACAAGGCTATCGACCTGATAGATGAAGCCGGTGCCTACAGGGAAATCCACAACGACGGAAAAGATAAAAATATCGTTACAAAAGAGCTTATTTCGGACATCCTTGCCAGAATGTGCAAGATAGAATCCATCACAGCCAAGGAAAATAATACAGAACTGGAACATCTGCCAGCAAAGATGAAATCGCTTATCTACGGTCAGGACCAGGCCATCACTCAGGTGACGGAAGCTGTAATGATGTCGAAAGCCGGACTGAACGACGACAACAAGCCTATAGCGAGCCTTCTGTTTGTGGGTCCTACAGGTGTGGGTAAGACTGAAATTGCAAAGGTTCTTGCCGCTGAACTCGGTATCGGTCTGGTACGGTTCGATATGAGTGAGTACTCGGAGAAACATACTGTTGCGAAGCTTATCGGTTCGCCTGCCGGATATGTGGGTTATGAAGAAGGAGGGCTCCTTACGGATGCCATACGCAAGACTCCAAACTGCGTACTGCTGCTCGACGAAATAGAAAAGGCTCATCCGGATATATTCAACATACTGCTGCAGGTAATGGATTATGCCGTACTGACTGACAACAAGGGACGCAAATCGGACTGCCGTCATCTGATTCTTATTATGACATCTAATGCAGGAGCACAGTATGCTCATCAGGCCTCAATAGGATTCAAGGGACAGGCTACTGCCGGCGATTCGATGCTGAAACAGGTTAAGAAGACATTCAAGCCGGAGTTCCTGAACAGACTCTCTGCCACTGTGGTGTTCAACGATATGGACAGCAACATGGCTCAGCTCATCCTCGAAAAGAAACTGAGAGAATTCAGCGCGAAACTTGAGGCGAACAAGGTGACTATGGAAATAGATACTGATGCCAAGGAATGGCTGCTCAAGAAGAGTATAACCAAGGAATATGGTGCCCGCGAGATGGACAGAGTGATAGGACATCACCTGAAACCGCTATTCGTGAAGGAAATGCTGTTCGGCAAGCTTAAGAACGGTGGCCATGCCATAGTGAGTATCGAAAATAACATCCCTGCCATAACCCTGAAAAAGTAATAAGGCATGGTATTCAAGTTAAGTAAAAGACTGGCTTTTCCGGATCCTCATTTGGGGGAGCCGGACGGGCTTCTTGCCATAGGTGGTGATTTGTCCATAGACAGGATGCTATTGGCATACTCTTACGGTATTTTCCCGTGGTATGCCTTCAAGAGACAGGTCATAGAATGGTGGTGCCCCATGCAAAGATTTGTAATCTTCCCATCTGAGATACATGTATCGCACTCAATGCGTACGCTTATAAACAAGGACAAGTACAGAATAAGTATCAACGAAGCGTTTGAGGATGTGATACGCTACTGCGGAAAGCTGCGCGAAGATGAAGAGGGTGCATGGCTTGGCCCTGAAATGACGGAAGCATACATCAAACTGCACGAACAGCAGTTTGCCGCAAGTGTTGAAGTATGGGAGGAAGACAAACTTGTGGGAGGACTTTACGGTGTAGCTCTAGGAAGATGCTTCTTCGGCGAGAGTATGTTTTCGCTCGTTCCGAGCGCATCAAAACTTGCGCTTATATATCTGGCACGGTTTCTTGAAGAAAGAGGCGGACTTATGATAGACTGCCAGTTCGAGACCCCACATCTGAAATCAATGGGAGGAAGATATATATCGTACGAGGAGTATATGGATATCCTTTCAAAAGAATAAAGTTTACAGCATAAAAGAAAGAAAATCCGTCAGCATTTTCACAAACACTGACGGACTTTAATCAATGAGGAATTAAAAACATAACTCCAACATAAAACCAAACAAGAATATTAAGCTTTTGTATAACTTTCAAAATATATAACAGAAGTGATGTTTCTTTTGTTCGGTCATAAAACAAAAAAATTATGAAAACAGGAAAAAAAGTTCTCATTGCGATACCCATTGCCATAATTATCGTATATCTGTGCCTGCCTTTCTATGCCAAAAAGGCATTGATACACTGGTTTCCGACAATTGACGACCTCGGTATTTTCGAACATGCAACAGTACATGCTCCCGATTCTTGCTGGGAATGGGCTGTTTCGGACAAGTACAATTCTTTCAAACTTTCAAAAGAAGACTCGGCATACATAGACGATATGAAAACGGCATCCTTCCTGATAATAAGGAATGACAGTATTCTGTACGAAACCTATCGCGGAGGATGGAACGACACTCTTACTTCAAACCTGTTTTCTGCCACAAAAAGCATAGTGGGACTGCTTGTAGGAATAGCCGTAGACGAAGGCAAGATAGGCAGTATTGATGACAAGGTTGTGAAATACGTACCTGAATATAACCGCGGGAAGCAGAAAGATGTCACTATAAGAAACCTGCTAACCATGAGTGCCGGTATGGACTGGGACGAGGCCTATGCATCGCTTTTCTCCGTAACAACACACGGATATTACGGCAACGATCTCTACGAACTAATTATGAGCCTTGATATAGTAGAAACTCCGGGAGTGCAATATTCATACAGAAGCGGTGAGACGCAACTGTTGTCGTTTGTCGTCGAAGCAGCTACAGGCGAAACAATAAGCAGATATGCAGAAAAGAAACTTTGGCAACCGATGATGGCGGGACAGGATGCTTTCTGGCTACTCGACAAAAAAGACGGCGACGAGAAATCGTTCTGCTGTTTTCATACCACAGCGAGAGATGCAGCAAGATTCGGACGTCTGATGCTGAACAAAGGCAACTGGAACGGCAAGCAACTGGTGAGCAAGAAATATATAGAAGAAGCTATGACACCGTCATCCTATCTTAAAGACCAGTGGGGCAAGGACCCACTTTCATACTACGGTTTCCAGACATGGATTATGGACTACAAAGGAGAGAAATGTCCGTACTTCAGAGGTATGCTTGGACAGTATATCATTGCCATACCTTCGAAGAATGCCATTGTGGTACGTCTTGGACATAAACGTTCTAAAGAATATATAAAGGAACTTACAACAGACATCATCAGATACATGGAAATAGCTGAAAAAATTTTACAACAATAATCACTCTATATGGAACAGGACCCAAGATTATTAGTATATAAGGCTTCGGCAGGCTCGGGAAAGACATTCACCCTGGCGGTGCAATATATCAGACAACTGATAGAAGATCCATATTCGTACAGACGCATTCTGGCCGTTACCTTCACCAATAAGGCTACTACGGAGATGAAGGAGAGAATACTGAGTCAGCTGTATGGTATTGCCACATCTCTGAAATCGTCCGACGGATATTTGAAAGAGATAATGAAGACTTCAAATAAGAGTGTTGACGAAATAAGAAAAGCTGCAAACACTGCACTGAAGAATATCATACACGACTACAGTCGTTTCAGAATAGAGACTATCGACTCGTTCTTCCAGTCGGTAATGAGAAATCTTGCCCGCGAGCTTGAACTGGGTGCCAATATGACCATCGAACTGAACAACGGTGATGTGCTGAGCGATGCAGTGGACAGTATGATTGAGAAACTGGACCGCATGTCGCCTACCCTATACTGGCTTCTTGAATATATAGAGGAAAGAATAGCCGACGACAAGAGGTGGAATGTATCTTCCGAAATAAAGGGTTTCGGACGTAACATCTTCGACGAGGCATATATAGAAAAGGGCGTGAAACTACGCGAAAAACTTAAGGACACCAAGTTTATACCGCAATACAGAAAGAAACTTCAGGAAAAACGCGAATCCATACTGGACACAATGAAGGGATTCAGCGATCACTTTCAGGAGATTCTGAATGTAAACGGTCTTACCCCAAATGACCTTAAGAACGGTGCAAGAGGAATAGGAAGCTATTTCAATAAAATTGCGTCGGGAAAACTGAGCAATGATGTAAGAAATGCCACTGTAGAGAAATGCCTGGAAAGTGCCGAAAACTGGACGACAAAGACTTCGCCATATAAAAACACTATCATCTCCCTTGCAAACCAGGTGCTTATTCAGATTCTGAATGACACGGAGAATACGAGAATGTCATGCAACAAGGTGCTTAACTCATGCGATATGTCACTCCGATATCTAAATAATCTGCAATTGCTTATGCGCATAGACAACGAGGTAAGGGAGCAGAACCTTAATCATAACCGTTTCCTGCTTTCGGATACCAACACTCTGCTGCACAGCATCATCAGAGAAGGTGATGCATCCTTCGTTTATGAGAAGATAGGTACCACCATCGACACTGTGATGATTGACGAGTTTCAGGACACATCGCGAATGCAATGGGAAAACTTCCACCTACTGCTTGAAGAAAGCCTTGCACAGAAGGAAGGCAGTATGATAGTGGGCGACATTAAACAGAGTATATACCGCTGGAGAAACGGCGACTGGAAGATTCTTGCCGGACTGGACAGAGACAAGAGTTTCCGATTGAATTCCAAGACTTTGGATACCAACTGGCGAAGTGAGGCGAATATCATAGCCTTCAATAATGATATTTTCACATCTGCCTGCAAGGTTCTTAATGAAAGATACAAGGCTGATGAGGGGGAAGACTGCACTCAGCTGCTAGATGCATACAGCGACGTACGACAGAAAACATCCAAAGATACTAAGGACGGATATATAAAAATCTCTTTCCTGAAAAACAGCGAGGAACATCCATATGCTGATACTACTATGGAACTGCTGGCTGAGGAAGTAGACTCGCTGGTAAAGAAAGGTGTCAAGGTAAATGACATTGCGATATTGGTGAGAAAGAATAAAAGTATACCTGCTGTTGCAGACTATTTCGACAAGAACACTCCGTACCGCGTTGTTTCGGACGAGGCATTCCGACTGGATGCTTCGCTTGCCGTATGCATGCTGATAGACGGACTGAGGTATATTTCCGAGCCTACTGACAGAATAGCCTGCGCAAGACTTGCTGTTGCTTATCAGAAGGAAATACTCAAAAAGAATGTGGACTACAACACTGTACTGCTGAACAGCGTAGAGGATTATCTTCCGGCTGAATTCCGACTCCTGCTGCCGGAGATGAGTCTTATGCCACTGTACGAACTGCTTGAAAAACTGTTCGTGATTTTCCGTATGGATATGATAGATGAACAGGATGCATATGTCTGTGCCTTCTATGATGCAGTAACAGAATACATGCAGAACAACTCTTCGGAACTGACCTCATTCCTGACATACTGGAATGAAACTCTCTACGCAAAGACTATCCCGTCGGGTGAAATATCAGGTATAAGAATCCTGTCAATACACAAATCGAAAGGGCTGGAGTATCACACTGTATTGCTACCCTTCTGCGACTGGAAGATGGAAAATGAAACTTTTAACCATATGCTATGGTGCAAGATAAACGAAGAGGACTCTGACAAGGAACCGTTCCGCGAACTGGATCTTACTCCGGTGAACTACTCGTCCGCCATGGCTGAGTCTTATTTCAGCGACAGCTATAAGGAAGAACGCCTGCAACTGTGGGTGGATAATCTAAACCTGCTGTATGTGGCATTTACCCGAGCATGCAAGAATCTGATAGTGTGGTGTAAAGACGAACAGAAAGATACCGTATCACGACTACTTAGAGAATCTATAGACTGCATGAAAGATATTAAGATGACATGCAATATGTCTGAAATTGACGAAGAGGATGAAGAAGGAAATACGGAAGAAAACGATGAACCTATCGTATATGAATACGGAGAAATCTGCATAAGCTGCGAAAAGAAAAAATCAGATTCCACTAACAGACTTGTAGCCATACCTGAAGCTGTAAACGTAAAGATTGAGTCACTCGAAACGGAAATTGATTTCAAGCAGTCCAACCGTTCTGCCGACTTCATAAGAGGCGATGAGGATGAGGAAGAGAATCTGCGTTCGCAATATATCAGACAGGGACAGCTGCTCCATACTCTTTTTGCATCTATCGACACGAAAGAGGATTTGCCTGCAGCAATCGAAAGACTACTGTTCGAAGGTGTAATAGAATCGGCAGAAAAGGCTGAAGAAATAAGGAAAGTTGCAGAAAAAGCTTTAAGCCTTGAGGAAGTAGAAGACTGGTATAGCGGAGAGTGGACACTGTATAACGAATGTTCAATAATCTATAATAACGAGCAAGGAAAGATGCAGACCAGACGACCGGACCGAGTTATGATGAAGAAAAACGAGGTTGTTGTGGTCGATTTCAAATTCGGAAAGAAAAAACCTGAATATTCCATACAGGTAAGAGAATATATGTCCTTGCTTTCTGAAATGGGTTATACCGACGTAAAAGGATATATATGGTATGTATACTCCGGCGTGCTGGATAATGTGTAACGATTTATTTAAAAAGAAATGGAAACTTTTCTAAAGCTTGTAGCTCATGATTTATATACTAAGACAAACGGTGACTTTGCCCGTACAGCCATTGTCTTCCCGAATAAGAGAGCCGGACTGTTCTTCAATGAATATCTGGCATCGGAAACCGAAAGACCTATATGGTCGCCGGCTTATATAAGTATAGGCGAATTGTTCCGCAAGGTTTCAGACCTTCAGATTGGTGACCCTGTAAAACTGGTGTGCGAACTCTATAAGGTGTTTGTAAACATAACCGGAAGCAAGGAATCGCTCGATGATTTCTATTTCTGGGGCGAACTCCTTATAAGTGACTTTGACGATGCGGACAAGAATATGGTGGACACTGAAGCAATGTTCCGCAATATAAAGGACCTGAACGAACTGAACGACAATGGATATGAGTTCCTGGAAGAAGGACAGAAGGAAGCATTAAGCCAGTTCTTCAAGAATTTTTCTATAGACAAGGTTACTGAGCTGAAACAGCGATTCATCAATATCTGGGATGTACTGGGAGAAATATATACTGAATTCAAGGCAGTACTCCGCGAACAGGGCATAGCTTACGAAGGTATGATGTATAGAGACATCACTGAATCTATAGACATTGACTGCCTTCCTTATCAGAGATATGTCTTCGTAGGATTCAACGTATTGAATAAGGTGGAACATACTCTATTCAAGAAACTGGACAAAGCAGGAAAGGCTATGTTTTATTGGGACTATGACAACTTCTATCTCAACAAACATCCTCATGAAGCCGGTGAGTTTATAAAACGAAACTTAAGAGATTTCCCATCTGAATTACCTGCATCCGTTTTCAACAACCTGAACAACAAAAAAGATATTACATATATAGAATCTCCTACAGAGAACGGTCAGGCAAGGTATCTTCCGCAATGGATAAGAACAAACCTGACAGAGGAAGAAAAGGAAACAGCTGTAGTGTTATGTAATGAATCTTTACTACAGCCTGTGCTGCACTCACTGCCGGAGAACATACGTCATATCAACATAACAATGGGATTTCCATTGTCGCAGACTCCTGCATGCAGTTTTATCAACTCGCTTATTGAGCTTCACACCTCAGGCTACAATCCGTCAAACGGCAGATTCCTGTTTGCCGAAGTACTGAGTGTTCTTAAACATCCATACACTCAACTTCTGAGCGAGGAAGCAGAGAAACTGGAGAAATCTCTTATCCAGGACAATCGTTTCTATCCTCTCCCATCGGAACTGAAAAAGGATGAAACTACAGAAACCATATTCACGCCACGCAACAGTAATCACGCCATATGCCATATGATTTCTACTGTACTTAAAAAAGTAGCTGCTGTATATCAGAAGAAATCAGCCACTATGGATACTGCTCTTGACCAGCTATATCGTGAAGCACTGTTCAAAGCATATACTATGGTAAACCGATTCAATTCTCTGATAGAGGAAGGCGACCTTGATGTGAACCAAAGCACTTTCAAACGTCTGCTCTCGCGAGTCATACAGTCGGCCAACATTCCGTTCCACGGCGAACCGGCAATCGGTATGCAGGTAATGGGAGTCCTTGAAACACGAAATCTTGACTTCAGAAATGTAGTAATGCTTTCCGTAAATGAAGGTCAACTGCCAAAAAGTGGAAGCGATGCCTCGTTCATCCCTTACAATATCAGAAAGGCTTTCGGCATGACTACTATAGACCATAAGATAGCCGTTTTTGCTTATTACTTCTACAGACTGCTGCAAAGAGCTGAAAAGGTAACCCTTCTTTTCAACACTTCAAGCGACGGGATAAACCGAGGAGAGATGTCACGCTTCATGCTTCAGTTCCTCATCGAATGGGGATTCGACATAAAGCGTGAAAGGCTGGAAGCCGCCCAATCACCACAGGGAACTGAAAAAATTGAGATTAAGAAAACACCGGAGATAATGAAACGTATGCAGAGTCATTTCGACACGAGAGTAAACAAAAAGGCTCTTCTGTCACCATCTGCACTTAATACATACATAGACTGTAATCTGAAATTCTATTACAAATATGTAGCCTTACTAACAGCACCGGATGAAGTAAGTGCGGAGATAGACTCTGCCAAATTCGGAAGTATATTCCACTACGCTGCCGAGCATATCTACAAAGACCTTACTGCACACGGTAAAGTAATAGATTGCAACTCTATTGAAAAGCTTTTGCAAAACGATGTAAAACTCCAGGAATATGTTGACAATGGTTTCAAGGAACTGTTCTTCAATATCCCTCTTACAGAACGTCCTGAATACAACGGATTGCAGCTTATAAACTCTGCAGTAATTCTGAGATACATAAAACAACTTTTGCGGAATGACCTTCGATATGCGCCGTTCACATTCACAGCCTCAGAACAGTTTGTGGAAGAAGAAATTGATATAAATACACCTAAAGGTGTAATCAAATCACGAATTGGCGGTATTATAGACCGTATGGATACAAAAGACAATACCCTGCGTATAGTGGATTACAAAACTGGCGGTGATGCACAGTGTCCGCCTGACGTACAGTCACTGTTCGTACAGGATAAGAAAAGATCAAACTATATCTTCCAGACATTCATGTACGCATCAATCGTATGTAGAAAACTGAGAGAGAAGAACAATCCACTGAAAGTAGCTCCTTCCTTACTTTATATACATAAGGCAGCTTCGGAAAACTACTCACCTGTGGTACAGATGGGAGAATCCCGCAAAAGGGAAGATGTATATGACTTCAGTATCCACGAAGACGAATTCCGCGGAAACCTTAATATCCTTCTGGAAGAAATATTCGACCCGAAAATCAGTTTTGCCCAAACAGAGGTTGAAGACAAATGCCAGTACTGTGATTATAAAGATTTGTGTAAAAAGTAGCATTTTGATATAATTACTGTTAATCAACAGCATTTTTAAAGCTCTTAATATTGCACATATCACGGAATATGGTTACATTCGCATGTTTTTCATAGTAATAGATTTATATATCCTGACTTCAAGCTTGTGAAAGTGAGTAAGTCAGAGAGACAAAAGAGTTTGTCCCTAAAGAACAAGAGACTGCAATTTTCCCCGGCAGTCTCTTTTTTTGTTCGTATATATTATTTATATTTGTATTATGATAACGGTTAAAATATAAAATCTTATGAAAACAAATCCTTTAGTAAAATCAATCAAGAGAAAAGCCTTTTATTTTATGTTGTGTTTGACCATGCTTGCAGGTTTTGTCAGTTGTAGTACTGAAGAAGTAACCGAAGATGATATTGCAGGCGAATATATTGGCGGATCTGAAGAGACCGGAGATATATTAATAAGAATAAACAAAAGTGGTTCCGGTTATAGCTTTTATTGCAGATATGAAGATTGGGGAGCAGCAAATTCAAGATTAAACCTACAGTCAGTAGAATGGAAGGGAACGTTTACAAATATTCCATCAGATGTAGTAAAGAACAGCAAAGGAGAAGAAATCGGTAAAATTGAATTCACAAAGACAAGTGACTATGTAAAAGCTGAATTCACTTCATATACTGATCCGGAAGGAAAATACAGTGCTAAAAAAGGCGGTGAAATGGCTGACCTGTTATAAAAAACAATGGATTTAAAAAAGCCATGACAGAATATTAATTTCTAATAACTGTCATGGCTTTTTCCTATAAATTTATTCTTACATATATAGATATCAACATAATGCTAGTACAGCCCCTATAATATTTAGGTTTATTTACCACATCTGCATTTAATCACATCGTGTTTTTACAAAATTCAGGAACCGCGTCAAGGCATCCTTCAATACAATGCGCGGACAGGCAATATTCCAGCGCATGAATCCTTCACCATCCTCTCCATACATTGTACCGCTGTTGAGCCACAATCCCGTTTCTTCAAGCAGTAGTGCCTGTAGCTCGTCTGATGACATATGTAATGTACTGCAATCTGTCCATACCAGATATGTTCCCTCTAATTCAACTATAGGGAATTGAGGCAGGTTCTTGGTAAAGAAATCACACAAAAAATCATAGTTTGCTTTAAGATAATCCAGAAGTTGCATCAGCCACTCCTCTCCTTGGTTATATGCAGCTATGGTAGCTTCAATTCCGAATGGATTTACATCACACACCTCATTTATGTTTATGGCTTTGTCTATTCGCTGTCGTACACTATCATCTGCAGCAATGATATTGGCTATCTGCAATCCTGCCATGTTGAATGATTTGCTAGGTGAAATACATGTTACAGAGTTCTGTAAATGTTTTTCGCTGATTGACGCAAACGGAGTGTAAACATGTCCTGGGAAAACCAGTTCACAATGGATTTCATCGGCAATAACTGTCACATGATTTTTTATACATATTTCCCCTATCCGACGCAATTCTTCGCGTGTCCAGACCCTGCCGGCAGGGTTATGCGGATTGCAAAGCAACATGAGTTTAACATCTGGAGTTGCGGCCTTGCGCTCAAGATCCTCGTAATCTATATGATAGGTTCTGTTCTCGTATCTAAGCGGATTTGTGATAATCCGGCATCCATTGTTTCTTATAGATGAAAAGAAGCAGTTATAAACAGGTGTTTGCACTATCACTCCGTCTCCAGGCTCAGCCAAAGCCTTTATAACGGCAGATATAGCGGGAACCACTCCGGAAGTATATATAAACCATTCTCTGTCAATCTGCCAATTATGCTTCCTTTCAAACCAATCTATTACAGACCTGTAATATTTATCCGGAACGTGTACATACCCATATATTCCATGTTCCACTCTTTTTGTAAGTGCATCTATTATCGCAGGAGCAGTACGGAAATCCATATCTGCAACCCAAAGTGGAAGCACATCCCTATCCTTTGGCATACTGTCCCATTTGTAGGAATTAGTTCCCCTGCGAGGGGTTATTTTATCAAAATCGTATAACATATTTGTATCTAGTCAGTAAAGCAAGTACGTTCATCTCTAAGTCTTATTTCACAGTCAGCCGGGGCCTTGATATTCTCATCTATTGTGATGGAACCATACTCATCCGCCACAATACATCCCGACATCGGGTTCTTTATATTGGTTATGGCACCACGGATGTCGGCATGCAGTGTACTATACTCAAATGCACGGTCGCAGTCCGGTCCGAAAGTACAGTTCTCCAACACAAGATCATGGGCATAACAAAGAGGTTGCTCACCGGTAATATGACAGTTCACAAGGCGCAGGTTTCGTGAATGCCATCCCAGATATTCACCATTGAGTTCCGAATCATAAATCGTTACATTCTCCACTTCCCAAAATGCATCCTTTGTGGTAATTATGGCATTATGGATTTCTACATTCTTCACATACTGGAAAACATACTTACTGTCGCTTTCCAATCCGTCCACATATATATTGTTGCTGAACATGAACGGGTAAGTACCTCCATGCAGAACAAGATTTTTGACACGTATTCCGTTGCAGCGCCAGAACACTTCATCCGCATCGTTCATCGTTACGTTTTCGATGTCAATCTCACTCATTTCGCGGAACATTTTAGGAGCATCTATCACTGTATCTGTCATCTTCAGGTGGTCGGAATACCATAGAGCGGAACGTCCACCCACATCAAAATAGCACTTGTCTATTTTGAAACCATGTACATGCCAGAACGGATAATTACCTTCGAAACGGCATTTGAATGCCTCGATATTGCTACATTCTTTAATGGCAGATTCGCCGGCCCTGATAATCACATTTTCAAGACGGAGGTCATGAGATTCGAACAATGGTCGTTCGCCTCCAAATTCAGTATCCTTAATCAGTTTCATACGTGTAATATTTTATCGGTCATTTATTAATAATCTCACAATTCATTTCTTCAGTTATTGCTTACCTTATTTCATATTGCAAAATTAAGCCTTACGTTTTTACTCTCCGGTAGATGAATTACTGAGGAAATAACCAGAATTACTGACATCACTTGATACAGTTCATCCATCGCTCCCGTTTCAGCCGGACAAGGAAGATGAAACCACGGAAACAGAGTTCCACACACATGGCTATCCATACACCTTTCAATCCTAATGACGGAGCTAGTAAAGCGGCCAATGACAAGCGGATAGCCCAGATACTGAAGAAATTCATAAGACAAGGAACAAGTGTATCAGCAGCACCCACAAAAACGCCGTAAGCAACTATCGAAGCCGCAAACATGGGCTCTGCAAATGCCTCAATCCGTAAAGCCATCACACCAAGCTCCCTGATTTCATGAACCGGTGTCATCAAGCCTATAATATGAGGTGCGAACACGTACATAAGTATCCCCATTAATCCCATTACTGTCATTCCCATCAATACGGTGATACGTGCGAAACTGCGAGTGAGGCTTATGCGACCGGCACCGACACTCTGACCTACCAATGTGGTGGCAGCATCGGCAATTCCATAACCAGGCATATAACAAAGACTCTCCGCTGTGATGGCGAATGAATTTGCCGCAATAGCAAAGACACCAAGCGGAGCTACTATAACCGTTGTCATGATTTGAGCTCCGCAAATGACTATGTGTTCCAGTCCCATAGGACAACCTATACGAAGCGCTTTTCTTATAGTTGACGCACTGAGCCGGAAATCATATCTTTCTCCGGTAAGTTTCAGCTCATTCGAGCGGGTCCAAAGATACCACAGCTGAACGATAGCAACCACTGTCTCAGCAGCAGCTGTACCCAAGGCAGCACCTTTCACTCCCATACCTGCACCTGGAATTGTAAAGGACATATCAGCCAGTTCACATTGGCGCGAGGGGAAAATCAGCAAGAAATTAAAGACCACGTCAAGCACACACATACCCACACCGGCAATGCTTGGCGCCAACATATTGCCGCTACACCGCAACATACCACCTGAAAGAAAGTTCATCTGCAGAGCAGGCAAGAAAAGTGAGAACACAAAAAAATAGAGTGAAGCGTCATGACGTATAGAACTGTCACCTCCCAACCAAACGGGCAGACTACCGCTGACAGCAAATCCTATCACAGCCAGAATAACACTGAACATAAGTGTAGAAACCAACGACTGACGCAACACGGCACGCGCTCCCTGGATATCACCAGCACCTATCTTATGCGCAACCTGTACCGAAAATCCCGTAGCGGAAGCCACGCACAATCCCCAGAACAGCCAAGTGGTAGTTGACACAAGTCCGATTGAGGCAGAAGCCTCGGCTCCAAGATGTCCAACCATTGACGCGTCGATATACTGCATTATTATGGAAGAGAGCTGCGCTATGACTGCCGGAATACTAAGCTGCACAGTCAGGTATAACTGTTGCGACAGAGTCATCGGCTTGCCATCGCGTATCAGCGCAAGCATCTCACCTATTTTATTGTTTTGAGCCTTCATCCGTTTCTTTCTTTGAATTAAGAGCATGTATTTTATTGCAAAATTAGGTTTACCACCAATCACGCCGTGTAGATGAATTACGGATATTATTACCACAATTACATTATCACCTTGAATAATACCAATAATCTGTAACATAGGTTATAATATCAGTAATTAAGGTTGTACGGGAAACTACATAATTCCCTATTTTTGTAACACAGAAAAAGAAATATACATATATGGACAAAACAATAAATTTGGACAGTATAGACCAGTATAACAAGCTGTATGGTCTGGAAACACTTCATCCTTTAGTAAGTGTAATCAATCTAAACGAGGCTACCCGTGCAGTTGACACTATACGCATAAACTACGGAGTATATGCCATCTATCTGAAAATGGAAAAAGCCTGCGACATCAATTATGGACGACAAAAATACGACTACGAAGAAGGAACAATAGTCTGTTTCGCGCCGGGACAAACAGCAGAAACAAAACCCACCACCAATCAGATTAAAACGAATACCTACGGAATAATCTTCCACCCGGATTTGCTTCGCGGCACATCATTGAACAAAACGATAAAGAATTATACATTCTTTTCGTACGAGATAAACGAGGCATTACACGTATCGGAAGAAGAACAGGGAATTATACTGGACTGTCTGAAAATAATCCACAAAGAATTGGAACATGGCATTGACAAACACAGCAAGAATCTGATTGTTACATATATAGAACTTCTTTTGGGATACTGTATGCGTTTTTACGAACGCCAGTTCATCACGCGCAGCAAAAGCAACCATGACGTTCTGATTCACTTCGAACAGCTTTTGGACGAATATTTCGAAGGGACGACAGCCGAATACAACGGACTTCCATCTGTAAAATACTTTGCCGACAAGTTGTGTCTGTCGCCCAATTATTTCGGCGACCTGTTTAAAAAAGAAACAGGCAAAACTCCACAGGAATACATACATGAAAAAGTAATTGAGATAGCCAAAGACCGTATATCAGGCACACAAGACACCATAAGCCAGATAGCATACTCGCTTGGATTCCAATATCCGCAACACTTGTGCCGCCTGTTCAAGAAAAAAGTAGGATACACACCCAATAAATATCGTGAAAACATTATCGGATGAAAAGGGAAACTGAATGAAAGAAATACTGAACATAAAAAGTGTATGCGAATGCAACCGTAAGTTAGGATGCAAGACGCTTCATCCCATGATAAGTATCATCAACCTGGAGCATAGGGATTTAAAGCATGAGGCTGTGGCATTCGGTTTCTACACTATCCTGCTGATAGAGGAATGCAAAAACAACTGTTGCTGCTGTGGACGCAAATACTACGACTTTTCAGATGCCACAATGGTATTTCTCAAACCCGGAGACAATTTCAGTATGAGTGAAGAAAAAGTGCTGCCCGAAAAAGGATGGCTTCTGGCTTTTCATCCTACCCTGCTCTATCAGACTCAGCTAAAGAGCCATATAGAGGACTACACATTCTTTTCGTACAGCAAAGAAGAGGCATTGCACTTATCAGCACGCGAGACAGCAACCGTTATGTGCTGCCTTAATAACATAGAAGGAGAATTACATCATTCCATCGATAAGCATACCGCGACTATTCTCTCAAGACACATTGAATTACTGCTCGACTATTGTACGCGTTTTTACGAACGTCAGTTCATCACACAAGAGAATATAAACAAGATAATTCTTGAGAAGCTGGCCGGACTGATTGACGAATACATGGATTCAGGCATGCTATGCAACTCAATATTGCCAACGTCGGAATACTGTGCCACGAAGCTTGGCCTGTCTGAGTCTTATTTCAACGATCTTCTGAAATTTGAGACGGGCAAGAATCTATATGAGTATTTCGAATGCAAACGTCTGCAAGTCGCAAGAAAGATGCTTGACAATCCAATGAATACTCCTGCCACCGTTGCCCGCCGGTTAGGTTACAGTAATGTACAGTATTTCAGTCTGATATTCAAGAAGATAATTGGTGTTTCTCCTAACGAGTATAGGTTACTGAATAACTGAAGTTCAGCTTTATTGGCTTTTCAATTAAAAAATATAATATCACGATTACGAAAAAACCATGACAGCAAATCAATCAAAAGAGCTGTCATGGTTTCTGTTTTTTATTTCCGAGATTTCATTTTATCACCCTGTAGTAATCCACCTTACGAGGCTTCGGAGCATCCGCTGCTTTTTCAGGATAACCTAAGGCAAGAGCCCCAATTCCAACAAGCCCTTCAGGCAATCCGAAACTTTCCATAAGTCTCTTTCCTTCTTCAGTAGAAAACATTTCTCGTTCTCTATGTATCCAGCAGCTTGCAAGTCCTATTGCATGAGCAGCAAGCATCATATTTTCAAGTACACAACTTCCATCCTGTATCGGGTTATTGGCATCAGCCGGAGTAAATACAAGGACGTATGTTGGCGCATCATAATACGGATTGGAAGTAACTCCCATAACATGTGCATTCATTTCTGCCAGTTTCTTACGCAATTCTTCATTCTGAACAGCTACAATGTAAGGCGACTGCATTCCCCGTGATGTAGGTGCGTATGTTCCTGCTTCCAACACCGCTTTCAATTCTTCATCTGTTATCTGTTCCGGTTTGTACTTACGGCAACTGCGACGAGTCTTTATAATCTCCAAGAATTCGTTATTCATATCTGTATATTTTTTATGTTATATCATCGTCAACAAAATTAGTCAAAAGCATAATATGTTATACCTAACAATAGGAATTAATTAACCTTATATGAAAAAAATCCCTCTCTACGACAGCATTAGGCCATCACAGAGAGGGGAAGAAAAATTCTCTTAATTATTTATTAGTTGTTTTCAGGACGAAGTTTACGTACTGTAACAGCTGTCTGCCACATTTCGCTTTCACGCAAAGCTTTCAATTCTGCTTCAAGTTTTTCGCGATAGTCCGGCTTAGAGTTAGAGTCGATAGAAATCTGAGCTTCGTTACCACTCTTAACACTCTGATACAATTTCTGAACTACAGGTTTGATAGCATCGTGGAATGGGCCCATCCAGTCAAGAGCACCACGCTGTGCAGTTGTAGAACAGTTAGCGTACATCCAGTCCATACCGTTCTTAGCGA
>CALUPA010000055.1 GCA_944322395.1 uncultured Phocaeicola sp. | reverse complement strand
TGCGGAAATAGCTCAGTTGGTAGAGCATAACCTTGCCAAGGTTAGGGTCGCGAGTTCGAGTCTCGTTTTCCGCTCACAGAGAGAAATTGGCAATATGCCGGTTTCTCTTTTTTGTTTTTATAAATGTTGGTTTTGTAAGGATATTGTCATTTATATATTTTCGAAAAAAATAATCTGACTCTTTTTTATTTTGCGTTCTACTTTCACTATATTTGCCGCGCAAATATTAAAATTGACTTACATGAAAACTTATGACATTTATTTTTCTGATGATGACTCTTATGACAATAAAGGGTTCTCTTTGAAAACCATGGAAAAGGCCATTCATATGGCTGAGGATATGCTGGAAAAAGGAAATGCTCTTACTGAAGAGTATTCGGGCGGAACTATATCCGTGGTTGATTCGGATGGGGAGACTGTGTGGAGCAAGCCTATCCCGGAATAGAAAATGTTTTATAGATTAACTTTTTAAATATATACTTATGTTCTCAGGTATTGTAGAAGAATTTGCAGAGGTAGTAAATGTAGTAAAGGAACAGGAAAACCTTCATCTTACATTGAAGTGTTCTTTTGTTGATGAACTGAAGATTGACCAGAGTGTTGCTCATAACGGTGTTTGTCTTACTGTAGTAAGCATTCAGGATGGTACTTATACTGTTACTGCCATGAAGGAAACAATAGAACGTTCTAATATCGGTTTGCTGAAGATTGGTGATAAGGTGAACGTGGAAAGAAGCATGATGATGAACGGACGCCTTGACGGTCATATTGTGCAGGGGCATGTGGATCAGACTGCAACTTGTGTGGCTCTGGATGATGCTGAAGGTAGCTGGTATTTTACTTTCAAATACAAATTTGACAAGGAGATGGCCAAAAGGGGTTACTTTACGGTTGATAAGGGGTCTGTGACTGTGAATGGAGTAAGTCTTACTGTTTGCAATCCTACTGAGGATACATTTCAGGTTGCAATTATTCCGTATACTTTCGAACATACAAACTTTCATACAATAAAGCCAGGAAGTGTGGTTAATATTGAGTTTGATATCATTGGTAAGTATCTGAGCAGAATGATGCGCCTTACATCGGAATGATTATGTTTTGAAAATAAAAGAGAAACGGCTCTCAGGCAAGATTGCTTAAGAGCCGTTTCTTTATTGTTGTAAATCCTTTAGTAAGATTTGGTTGTTTTGTGAAGTGTATTCTTCGCGTGCTTTTATCATCGCGTTCCAGGAGTTTGTGTACTGGCTTTTGTCGATGTTGAATTCTTCGAATCCTTTTGAATCCAGCTTGTTGAGCATAACTCCTAAAGTCAGTTTGTGTATTGCCATGCCCGGCAGGTAACATACTTCTTCGACATTTCCTTTTTCTTTAACTCCTTCGTAAATCAATTGCAAATCCTGTAGCTCGTAAAGGATGTCTTTGGTTAGCCTTATCGGTATCTTGTTTTCTTTGCTTATTTCTTCTGCTGTATATGGGTCTTCGCCATTTTCGAATCGTTTGCATATTCTTGACAGTATTATTGTGCAGAAAAAGTCGTGATATCTGCGGCTTATGTTTTTTGATTCCTTTCCGTATTTGAATGATTCCAGATTCTGGCTGACATAATTCATCTCTGCTCCGAAAAGGCAGATGCTCCATGAAATCTGTGTCCAAAGAAGGAACATCGGTATGGCTGCGAAACTTCCGTAGATGGCATTGTAGTTGGATACCCAAATCTGGCTGTTGATATATATGTATTGGAAAATCTGGAATGCGCTTCCGGCGAGTATTCCCGGAATGATGGCATGAGTCAGTTTTACTTTTGTATTTGGAATGAAAACAAACAGCCCGATAAACATTATCCAGATAATTGCATATGGTAAAAGCTGGATGAAAAACTTCATGATGGGGGCGAGTAGGGTGAATGTCTCCATCTCTTTAAGGAAAGTAGTCATGAATATGGATATTCCGCTTGAAACTACTATGAGTAGCGGAAGAAGAAGTATCATTGAAAAATAGTCTGTTATTTTCCTGAAAACCGTACGCGGACGTTTGACCTGCCAAATGGTATTGAAGCTGCGCTCTATATTGTCTGTAAGGATTAGTATTGTCCAAAGCAGCATGACGATACCTACTCCGATAAATATTCCGCTTTTGGCGTGTTGAAGATAGGAGTTTATCCATGTGAATACCAGTTCAGCCTGACTTGCGTTCATGTTTTTCCTGAAGAGGCCTTCTATTATTGAATCGAAGCCGAATCCTCGCGCTATTGCAAAGAGGATTGCCAGTATGGGAATGATGGATAATAGTGTGCTGTATGTGAGTGCTGAGGCGCGTACTGCTATTCTGTTGTTGTTGAACTGTTCTGTTGAAAGTATTATTATCCTTATGGTTTTTATTACAGTCCTGATGATTGGAGGGTATTTTTCTTCATCGGCTATCCATAAATCTTTCTGAAGAAACTTTTTCCATTTGTTGATAGGGAGTTTTGGCATAGTATGGAGTGATGGTGAATGATTATAAAAAAGAAGGCAGCAAACCTGTAAGCCGGGTTCTGTTTCCCTGACGGGCAGGGACGTCTGTCATTTATCTACTCCCGCCGTCACCGACGGGCTCTAGCGGTCTACCCTCCGACGTGGGGCGAGCAACCCTCGTTAATGCCGGTTTACATGACCTTACAACTCCTAAGATGTACAGCCCGTATATCGCTATACGGCTGGTAGGCTCTTACCCCACCTTCTCACCCTTACTCCCGGAGGAGCGGTTATTTTCTTCTACATTACTCTACCCTCGCGGACAGCTTTCTGTTAGGAAGTAGGATGCTCTGTGTTGCCCGGACTTTCCTCTTGTATAGAATACCAGCGACAGACCGGTCTGCTGCTTTCTTATTGCAAAGGTATGGAAATAAACTGAAAAAACGGCAGACTTGGCAGAAATACTTTGAAATTTTATGCTGACAGCCTCTGGTAATGAATGTAAATTTGTCAGTCTTGCCCGTTAACACGGGTTAATCTACATAATATCAATGTTAAAAGAGGGAAAAAACTGATACTTAGGTGTACAACCGTATGAATTTTGTTATACTTTAGCGGATGAAATGTTAAACTAATAGTGAAATTAACAATTTAATGTAGATAAGATTATGAAAACAGTAACTAAATTTGCGATAGGAGCAGCCTCAATGGTTGCGGTTAGTGCAGGTGTTGCAGGTGTAACGGCATATGTTGTTTCACAGAATAATCAACCTAAGGAAAGACAGACTTTTTATGAATCATTCAATACAATGCCTTTGACTCGTGCTGTTGCAATGGATGCAAACAGCATGCAGCCTGTTGATTTGACAAAGGCAGCAGAAAGTTCTTTGAACTCTGTAGTTCATATCGTAGCTACTCAAAGAAGCAAAGTTCAGACCGTTCAGCAGATGCCTGATATCTTCGATTATTTCTTTGGAGACGGTCGTGGACGTCAGCGCCAGATTGAAACTCCTGAACAGAAAGGTTTCGGTTCGGGTGTGATTATCTCAAAGGATGGTTATATAGTAACCAATAATCACGTAATTGATGGAGCGGATGAAATAAGTGTAAAACTTCAGGATAGTAGGGAGCTTAAAGGTAGAGTAATAGGTACCGACCCGACTACCGACCTTGCTCTTGTTAAGATTGAAGGTGATGATTTTCCTGCAATACCGGTGGGCGACTCTGATAAATTGAAAGTAGGTGAATGGGTATTGGCTGTAGGTAATCCGTTTAATTTGGGTTCTACTGTTACTGCCGGTGTGGTAAGTGCTAAATCTAGAGGTCTTGGTGCTAATCAGGTAGAATCATTTATTCAGACTGATGCCGCAATCAACCAGGGTAACAGTGGTGGTGCATTGGTTAATGCACGTGGAGAACTTGTAGGTATCAACGCAATGCTGTTCTCTCCGACAGGTGCATATTCAGGATACGGATTTGCCATTCCTACAAGCATTATGACTAAAGTAGTGACAGACCTGAAACAGTATGGAACTGTACAGCGTGCATTGCTCGGAATAGGTGGTAGAAATATGGGTGATGAAACCTACCCGGATGAAATTAGAAAAGAGCAGAAAGAACTTGGTGCCAACGAAGGTGTTCAGGTTGTTGAAGTTTCAGAAGGAGGCTCAGCAGAAGGTATACTTAAAATTAATGATGTTATACTTGAATTGAATGGCAAGAAGGTCAAGACAATGGCCGACCTTCAGGGAATGCTTGCTCAGTATCGTCCTGGTGACAAGATTAAGTTGACAGTTTTGCGTGACAAGAAAGAGAAAGAATTCAGTATCACACTGAAGAATGCGCAGGGTAATACAAAAGTTGTCAAGAAAGCAGATATGGAAATCCTTGGAGCTGCATTCCGTGCTGTACCTGATGAATTGAAGCGCCAGTTGAACTTGGGCTACGGTGTTCAGGTGACAGGTGTTACTGACGGTAGAATGGCCGATAGCGGTATCCGTAAGGGATTCATTATCCTGAAGGCCAACGGTAAACAGCTTAAGACAGTTCAGGATCTTGAAGACGTTATGAAGGCAGCATCACAGTCACCGGATCAGGTATTATTCATGACAGGTGTTTATCCATCAGGAAAACGTGCAAACTATGCTGTAGATTTATCTCAAACAGAGTAATATAAATAAATAGGTATATAGATTGGTTAATTAAGGTAAAGGATTTTAAGAGGCGTTTTATGTGAGATTTGCATATACGCCTCTTTTTATGGTTTACCAGTGAATAAAAAAGTTATAATATTGTATGGAATAATTGCTGATTTCTGCATAATTTTATAACTTTGCACCCAAATCGATTTTAAAGAATGAGACAATTAAAGATTACCAAAAGTATCACTAACCGAGAGAGCGCTTCTCTGGATAAGTATTTGCAGGAAATTGGTCGTGAAGACTTGATTACAGTCGAAGAGGAAGTAGAACTTGCCCAGCGTATTCGTAAAGGGGACAGAATAGCGTTGGAGAAACTTACTAGAGCCAACTTGCGATTTGTCGTTTCTGTTGCAAAGCAGTATCAGAATCAGGGATTAAGTTTGCCGGACTTGATTAATGAAGGAAATTTAGGTCTGATTAAAGCTGCTGAGAAGTTTGATGAAACACGTGGGTTTAAATTTATCAGTTATGCCGTGTGGTGGATTCGTCAGTCAATACTTCAAGCACTGGCAGAACAGTCAAGAATCGTGCGTTTGCCTTTGAATCAGGTTGGTTCATTGAACAAGATCAGTAAGGCATTCTCTAAGTTCGAACAAGAAAACGAACGTCGTCCTTCACCTGAAGAATTGGCAGATGAGCTTGAAATTCCAGTAGACAAGATTTCGGATACCTTAAAAGTGTCAGGAAGACATATTTCTGTGGATGCGCCTTTTGTAGAAGGAGAAGACAATAGCCTGCTCGACGTGTTGGTGAACGATGATTCGCCTATGGCGGACCGTTCTTTGGTTAATGAGTCACTTTCGAAGGAAATCGACAGAGCACTATCTACGCTGACCGACAGAGAGAAGGAAATTATCCAGATGTTTTTCGGTATAAACACGCAGGAAATGACGTTGGAAGAAATCGGCGACAAATTCGGGCTAACACGTGAGCGCGTACGTCAGATTAAAGAAAAAGCTATCAGAAGATTAAGAAATAATTCGCGTAGCAAGTTGCTCAAATCTTATTTAGGATAAGATAGAGATTGATTTCCGAAAAGAAATACAGAATCAGGTTTTCAGTAGCTTGGTTCTGTTTTTTGTTTCTGTATGTTAAATTATGACCTGACTTTTTCTGTTTTAATCATAAATGATTACTTTTGTAACAATATAAATAATTGATTATGCGATATATAAAGTTATTATGCTTTTTGTTTGCAGTATCGGTGGTAGTTGGTGCTGCTGCAAAGAAATCAAAAGATAAGAATAAATATGGAGTATATATGGTAGGAGTTTCAGCTTCTTTTACTGATTCTCTTGTCTATTTTACAGACATTCAGTTTGTAGATAGTGCTGTAGTTGACAATAAAGGGTTTTTGGTGGGACGTTCTCAATACAGCCTCCAGTTGAAAGATTATTTGGAGACCAATGAGGGGGGCAAAAATCGTACATGCTTTATGTTTTTCAATGTAAAGAAGAACAAGCTACAAAAAGAATTGTCTAAAATACAGGAAAAATATAAAAAGGGTGGCAGTTTGGTATTGAAGAGTGTAAACCCTGAATTTAAGTTTGAGAAGGCTGAAATATATTAGTCTTCGTGTTTTGCGTATCGTTGTGCTTTTTAAGGATGGCATTACGATACGTTTTTTGTTTTTATGTATTAGATAAAGAAATGAAGAAAGTATTGTTTTTGATTTTGTCCGTTATATTGTTTACTGCTTGTTCGGACGAGATTCCTGAAGAAAAACCCATATTGAAATCCGGAAGGACGATTTTGGCATATTTGATTTCGAATAATAAATCTGGAAGTTTGGATTCTAATCTAAAGCAGAACCTGATAGATATGTATTCCGGTTTGGCACAGGTTAAGGATTCATGTACTTTACTTGTGTATTATCGTCCTTATAGCAGTGATGCCGATGGGCTGGAAGGACCAAGCCTATTGCAGTACAATTCGGATGGTAAAGGAAACATCAACAACAAACAGTGCCTGGTAGGACAGGATTTGACTGCTGCGAATGTTATAAAAGCAGCTTCGATAAGTGTTTTCCCTGACGAGACTCATAATGCCTTAGACCAGAAAACTATGTCTCGCGTTTTTGAGCAAATGTTAAAACTTTCACCATCTACAAACTATGGTGTTATTTTCGGTTCTCATGGCACAAGTTGGATGCCTGGAAATGAGGTCGTAGGCAGGTCGTTTGGCGATGATGCGGGGTATAATATCAATATTCCTGAAATGGCAGATGTCTTGGAAGGTGTATTCAGTGGTAAACAGTTGGATTTCATCCTTTTTGATGCTTGTATGATGGCAACGGCAGAAGTGTGTTATGAGTTTAAAAATGTAACTGATTATTTGATAGGAGCTGTTGTCGAGACACATGTTTATGGTCATCCTTATGATATAATTATGCCAAAGTTGTTTGCAAAGGATATTCCATATTCTGAAGTTTGTAAAGATTACATAGATTATAGCAGAGAGTTGGGGGCATGGGGAACTTGTGCTGCAGTGGATTGTAGCAAGATGGATGATTTGGCAAAATTGGTAGAGAATAATTTGGATGTATATTCTGAGAAATTAGTTGCTTTGAATGTAAATGATATTCAGCAATATGGGGTAGGACAGTTCAAATACTTCTCTTTTGACCTTGTAGATTGCTTTAATGTATTGAATGACGGAACTACTCCAGAAGGAATGGAGAACACAATGGATAAAGTTGTTGTAGCGAAGGATGCATTGTATGGCCCACTGTATGCTACTGTAGGAAATCCAATGTACACAATAGAAGAAGGTCACTTCTGTGGTATAGGAATGTATCTTCCATACAAAGTGGAAAAAAGTTCATGGAACTCCTACTACGAAACCCTATCGTGGTATAAAGCAGTTGGATGGGAACGTTATAAAACATTATTGACCGAAAATTAGTAATAGATAGAAACTAGACAATGGATAAAACTAAAAATATAGCTGCACTTTTTGATTTTGATGGTGTGGTGATGGATACAGAATCTCAGTACACTATATATTGGAATGAAGTAGGGCGTAAATATCATCCGGAAGTGGAGAATTTCGGGCTTCTGATTAAAGGTCAGACTTTGGTGCAAATATACGACCGTTACTTTAAAGGAATGGATGCCGCTCAGGCTGAGATTACTGCGGGGCTAAATAAGTTTGAAAGTGAAATGAAATATGAATATGTACCTGGAGTGGCTGATTTTATGAAGGAACTTCGCAAAAATGGCGTTAAGATAGCTATTGTGACAAGTTCCAACGAAAAGAAAATGGCAAATGTATATTCGTCTCATCCTGAATTGAGTAACTTGGTAGACAGAATTCTCACTGCAGAGATGTTTACACGTTCCAAACCGGCTCCGGACTGTTTTCTGCTTGGGGCAGAAGTGTTTGAAACTGTTCCTGCCAACTGTGTGGTTTTCGAAGATTCATTTCATGGTTTGCAGGCTGGTACATCAGCACAAATGGCTGTTGTAGGATTGAGTACTACCAATCCGGAAGAAGCTATAAGTGATAAATGTAATATAGTTATTCCTGACTTCACAAATTTCACTTATCAGGATATGATTTCGCTTCTTTAAAAATGGTATTGGCAAGTAAAAATCATTCTTAATTTGTATAAATGATATAAAACATCTAATTTTGCCGAGTTTTTAAACTGACTTAAATTAAAAAGAAAGTATGGCAGGATATTTATCAGGTGATGTGCGTAAGGTTACCACTCACCGTTTGACAGAAATGAAACAAAGAGGCGAGAAAATTTCTATGCTTACCTCATACGACTACACAATGGCACAGATTGTAGACGGAGCAGGAGTTGATGTAATCCTGGTAGGAGACTCTGCATCAAACGTAATGGCAGGAAATGTCACAACACTTCCTATCACAATTGAGCAGATGATTTATCATGGCAAGTCTGTTATGCGTGGTGTGAAACGTGCCCTTGTAGTGGTGGATATGCCTTTCGGTACATATCAGGCGGATGCTTACGATGGAGTACGCAATGCTATCCGTATCATGAAAGAAACCCATGCGGATGCCTTGAAACTTGAAGGTGGTGAAGAGATTATAGATACTGTAAAGAAAATAATTGGTGCCGGAATGCCTGTAATGGGACATTTGGGACTTATGCCTCAGTCTATCAACAAATACGGAACTTACACAGTACGTGCAAAAGAAGATTCTGAAGCTGAGAAACTTATCCGTGATGCTCATCTACTTGAAGAAGCTGGATGCTTTGCGCTTGTACTTGAAAAGATACCGGCAGAACTGGCAACGAGAGTCGCTTCGGAACTTACAATCCCTGTAATCGGTATTGGTGCTGGAGGTGGAGTTGACGGACAGGTATTGGTTGTAACTGATATGCTTGGAATGACAAAAGGCTTCAGCCCTAAGTTCCTTCGCCGTTATGCCGACCTTCACACTGTTATGACAGATGCCATAGGTCAATATGTGAGTGATGTGAAATCAAGCGATTTCCCTAATGAATCAGAACAATACTAATTATATAATATAAGAAAAGGACTAATAAATGAAGAACGTGAAGCTTTGTATGTCACAAGGCTTGAGTATCTTCATTTGTTAGTCCTATGTTTTTTCAATTAACTATAATGTATGTATAGTACCTCTTACAATACCCCGGAGCAGACCTTTTGGAATAAGAACTTCGTACTTCTTATTCTGTCCAACGTATTGTTGTACATAAGTGTTTATATGCTTTTCCCGGTGTTGCAAGCCTGGATTGTAGGCAAATGGGGATATTTCCCAGCCAGGGCGTCTTTTGTGTCATCATTGTTTTGTATTTCACTGTTCTTGCCGGGAGCAGTCAACAATTATCTTGTAGATGCATTCAAGCGAAAAAATGTGTGTACACGCAGTATTTTGCTGTTTGCTCTTCTTGGGTTGCTTTATCCGTATGCAGATCAGATGTGGATGATATATGCCCTGCGTGTCCTTCAGGGAATTTTGTTTGCCATAGCTCTCATGGTGACCGGAAGTACATTGGTTATTGATGTTACACCAAGCTCGTTTAGAAGTAAAGCCAATTGGGTTTTTGCATTTTCCGGAGGTATAGGTATGCTCTTGGGAGTTTCCGGCGGTTTATATTTTTCCTCAATACTGTCTATAAATTATATTATGTATATGTCGGCAGCTTTTGCAGCTGTGGCATTGCTTCTTGTTTCAATGATAGAGATTTGTTTTCGTGCTCCGCTCGAGCCGCCATTGTTGTCATTTGACAGGTTTATTCTTTTCCGTAATATACCTCCTGGAATAAATATGATGACTGTACCTTTTGTTTTGGGAACAATATTGGCTTACAAACATGATTATTTTTTCTATCTTTGTATAGCATTAGGGTTTATAATATTTTGGTTTATTCCACGTGCTATTAAGAAGAAAGCCGATGATGTGGTGCGTATAGTTACGGGATATATATTCATGACAATCTCTCTATATATTATTTCTGTATATCAGCATCATCTCACATTGTGTGTTTCAGGGATTATTATGGGGCTGGGAGTGGCTTCTGCAATGTGCCAGTATCTTAAGATAATGATAAAATTGCCTAAACATTGCGAACGCGGTACCGGCTATCACACATATCAACTGATGTGGGAAACAGGCATAATGATGGGAGTAGTATTGGGCTTTCACGTATGTAAATATTATGAATCAGATTCTCTGACTTTGGCCGCTGGAATATGTATGGCAGGCTTATTATGCTATCTTCTGTTTACACGCGGGTATTTTCAGAAAAGAATGGATTGTAAACAACAATTAAATAAATAAAGAATATGGCAGACGATAAAAAAATTATCTTTTCGATGGTCGGAGTGAGTAAATCATTCCAGAACAACAAGCAGGTATTGAAAGACATCTACCTATCCTTTTTCTATGGAGCTAAAATCGGTATCATAGGTTTGAACGGTTCCGGTAAGTCTACTTTGATGAAAATCATTGCCGGTATTGAGAAAAGCTATCAGGGCGAAGTGGTGTTCTCTCCGGGATATTCAGTTGGATACCTTGCACAGGAACCGCAGCTGGATGATACAAAGACTGTGAAAGAAGTAGTAATGGAAGGTGTTCAGCAGGTTGTAGATACACTGGCAGAGTATGAAGAAATCAATAACAAATTCGGTCTGCCGGAATATTACGAAGATCCGGAGAAGATGGATGCACTTTTTGCACGTCAGGCAGAGTTGCAGGATATAATTGATGCTACCGATGCATGGAACCTAGACAGCAAGCTGGAACGTGCTATGGATGCACTGCGCTGTCCGCCAGAAGACCAGTTGGTGAAGAACCTTTCCGGAGGTGAGCGTCGTCGTGTGGCATTGTGCCGTCTTCTTCTTCAGAAACCTGATATCCTCCTTCTTGACGAGCCTACCAACCACCTTGATGCTGAAAGTATAGACTGGCTGGAACAGCACTTGCAGCAGTATGAAGGTACTGTTATTGCTGTTACACACGACCGTTATTTCCTTGATCATGTTGCAGGATGGATTCTTGAACTCGACCGTGGTGAAGGAATTCCATGGAAGGGTAACTATTCAAGCTGGCTTGAGCAAAAAACCAAACGTATGGAGATGGAAGAAAAAACAGCCAGCAAGCGTCGCAAGACTCTTGAACGCGAGCTTGAATGGGTACGCATGGCTCCTAAGGCACGTCAGGCCAAAGGTAAGGCACGTCTTAACTCATACGACAAACTCCTCAACGAAGATGTTAAGGCTAAGGAAGAAAAACTTGAAATCTTTATTCCTAACGGACCTCGACTTGGTAACAAGGTTATCGAAGCCAAGCATGTGGCTAAGGCATATGGTGACAAGCTTCTGTTTGATGACCTCAATTTTATGCTTCCGCCTAACGGCATAGTAGGCGTCATTGGTCCTAACGGTGCCGGTAAGACTACTCTCTTCCGTCTGATTATGGGACTTGAAAAGGCGGATAAGGGTGAATTCGAAGTAGGAGAAACTGTAAAAGTGGCATATGTAGACCAGCAGCATAAGGATATTGACCCAAACAAAACTGTATATCAGGTGATAAGCGGTGGAAACGACCTAATACGTATGGGTAACCGCGATGTGAATGCCCGTGCTTACTTGAGTCGCTTTAATTTTGCCGGAGCTGATCAAGAGAAGCTTTGCGGAATGCTATCAGGTGGTGAGAGAAACCGTCTTCACCTTGCTATGGCACTGAAGGAAGAAGGCAATGTATTGCTTCTTGACGAGCCTACGAATGATATTGATGTAAACACTCTTCGTGCTCTTGAAGAAGGTCTTGAGGATTTTGCCGGATGTGCCGTTGTAATCAGCCATGACCGTTGGTTCCTTGACCGTATCTGTACTCATATCCTTGCTTTCGAAGGCAATAGCGAAGTGTTCTATTTTGAAGGATCGTATACTGAATACGAAGAAAATAAGATGAAGCGCATGGGTAATGTAGAACCTAAGAGAGTCCGTTACCGCAAGTTGATGGAAGATTGATAAATATACGTATACAATAAAGTTTAAAGCCGTTGGAGTTTTCTTCAGCGGCTTTAATTTTATATTTAAATAAAAAACGACAAAGAATTCCATTATATCTGGAAAGCATTGATTCGGCATTAAGTGGATTTACTAATAAAGGTCATGTAAACTTTACAGTCTAATATATTTATAACAAACCATGTATATGGAATTTGTCACATTTTTGTAATAATATATTCCTTCATATAGTCTTTTATTGTGTAAAATACACCTTATTATATATTAAGGATAGTGACTCTTTTTTTGTATTATACTTGCAATAACCTTGAAATCTTTATGTAATACCAGGCTTATACTTTCGCGGCAGAAAAGAAAATAATCAAGAGAAAGAGACTATATGAAATTTAAGCTGGTATTGGTTATAGTGCTGTTTGTTTCAATTGCAGCAAATGCACGTATAGTAAAAGGTGTTATTAAAGATGCGAAGACTGGAGAAGAAATTATAGGTGCATCTGTAGTAGTAAAGGAAGAACCTTCAAAAGGAACAGTTTCCGGACTGAACGGAAGTTTCAATTTAAACCTGGAATATGGAAAATGTACTTTGATTTGTTCATATATCGGTTATGAAACTTATGAAGTGGTGGTAGAAGCCAATAATGCAGAGGTATTTATTCCGTTGAAAACTGATGATGTCATGTTGGCAGAGGTAACAGTGGTTGCAACCAATCCCGGACGTACGGAAGCAGGAGCACGAGGCATAGAAAGGAAAGCTATGAATGTGGTAAATGTGATGAGTGCAAAAGCAATAGAACTTTCACCGGATATAACAGTTGCAAATGTTATTCAGAGAATGTCTGGTGTGACTGTAGAAAGAAACAGTAGCGGTGAAGGACAGTATGCAATTTTACGTGGTATGGACAAGCGTTACAATTACACATTGGTAAATGGAGTTAAGATTCCAAGTCCTGATAATAAGAACCGTTTTGTTCCGCTTGATATATTCCCGTCAGAAATGCTTGATAGACTTGAAGTGACAAAATCGCTCACTGCAAATATGGAAGGCGACGGTATAGGTGGAGCAGTCAATCTTGTGATGAAAGATGCACCATCAGAACGTCAGTTCACGGCAAATATATCAACAGGGTACAACTCAATGTATTTTGACCGTGATTTTCAGTCTTTCAATAGAGGAGCAATCACCAAACAATCACCATACGAACTTAAAGGTATGCCAGAAGCATTTAAGGTTAGTGATGAAGATTTTTCACACGAAAATTTGCATATGATATGGAAGAAACCATTGCCGGATTTGACTGCAAGCCTCTCATATGGTGACCGTTTTTTTGATAATAAACTAGGTGTTATGTTGTCAGGAAGTTTTCTTAATACTTATCGTGGAAAAGAAAGTGAAATATATTATCAGTCAGGGCGAGAGGTAAATAATACTGAAACAAGAAATTATTCTGACCAACAGACACGTATCGGTGCTCATGCTAAGTTTGACTATCATATCAGTCCGAGACACAAACTTACATGGTATAACGGATATATGGATATGCGTGAAACCGAAGTGCGTGACCGTTTGGATAAAAAAGAAGGTTATGTACGAATGAAATGGAATCGTCAGTATATTTTAAATTCAACACTGAAAGGCGAACATTCATTCCTTTCTGACAATGCTTTGCATTTATCATGGTCAGCTGTATTATCTAAAGCTTTTAATGAAACACCGGATAATAATGAAATATCATTGCTTGGAGGTGGCAATCGAGTAGCCGTAAACAGAGCATTGATTAATCGTTGGGAACATAACTCAGATCGTGACAAGGCTGGGTATATTGACTTGTCTTATAAATTGGATTTATCAGAATCAGAATTTGAATTCTCAGCAGGAGGTATGTTTCGTGACAAGAAAAGAGACAGTTTTTTTAATGAATATACATTTGAAACTATATTAGGCCAAACACAAAAGAGAGGAGAGGATTGGAATAATTTTGATGAGATAGACTTCTATTATAAATCACGTAACATTAGTGGGGCTCTTAATTATGATGCTACTGAACAGATAGGTGCCGGTTACGGTATGGCTAAATACACTTTTGGTAAGTGGGAATTTATAGCAGGTGTACGCGTAGAGCATACAAATCAAGGATATCTGTTGAAATATCCTACAGATGGAGTTGATGCAGAAGGAAACCAAAAATATGTTGATATATTACCAAGTTTCCATACAAAGTATGAAATACATAAGAATGCCAATATGCGCTTCTCGTATGCAAGAGCAATAAATCGTCCAAGCTTCTTTGAGATTGTTCCTTACACAATATTGAATGAGGATTTTAGTGAGAAAGGTAATCCGGATTTGAAGCATACAGTAGCAGACAATTTAGATTTGCGTTATGAATTTTTCCCAAGATCATCAGAACAATTTATGGTGGGATTATTCTACAAATATATTCAGGACCCGATAGAACAAGGATTGGTTCCACAAGGACAGGATTTATTCTATATTCCAATGAATTTTGGTGATGCATCAAATCTTGGTATTGAAGTGGATGTGATGAAATATTTCAATTGGTTTGGAATAAAGGCAAATTACACTTTTACACATTCCGAAATTACAACAGACAAACGTATGATGCAAGGTTCTGATGTCGTGGTTGTAAAACAGACAAGACCTCTTTACGGACAGGCAGCACATGTAGCTAATCTTTCATTATTGTTGAAGAGTAGCAAGTATGGTTGGGAAGGTCAGATTGCAGGTAGTTATACGGGAAAACGATTGAGCGAAGTTTCAAATTATTTCGATGATGATATTTGGGAAGATGGTTATATGCAGCTTGATGCATCAGTTGAGAAGAGTTTCAAAAATGGAATTTCAATATATGCAAAAGCTTCTAATTTGCTTGATACACCTTTACTTAGATTTACTCATAAAGGACCTCATACAGACGGTATAACTGGTTTTGAACGTAAGGATGGTAATCTGATAGAACGTAGGGAGTGGCACGGACAATCGTTTATGATTGGAGTGAGATATAAACTTTAATAGGTATTAAAATATAATTGACTAACAATTTTAAATTTTTGAAAAATGAGACTTAAAAATTATTTTTGGGCTAGTGCTGCATTGATCAGCTTGTCGTTAATGACATCTTGTACAGAGGAATTACAGGACGATCAAAATAAGGATGACAAACCTGGTGTAGAAGATTCTACAGATTTGGGTGATTTTACTAATAACGATGTCGTAGAATGGGAAGCAGGGAAGGTAGTTGAATTGAAAGATCATTTCACTGTTCCTGAAGGTAAAACTCTTATTATTAAAGAAGGTGTGCAGGTTATAGCAACCGGAAAAGTAGGAATGAATGAATTGCCAATTGAATTTACTGTTAAAGGAAATCTTTACTGTCAGGGTACAGCTGATAAACCTGTTCTTTTCTCAATTCCAGAGAGTGAGAGAACTGAAAGCAATATTTTTGAAGGAAAATGGGGTGGTATTGTAGCAACTTCGACATGTCAGGAGATGCTTATTGATCACACTATTATAGAATATGTAGGTGGTGATGTCTTGGAAGGAGCACCAGCAGCTCTTGCCGGAATATATGAAGCAGGTGATGATGCTTATCCCCAGATTACAACTAATAACACTAAAGGCAATTATGTAATTACAAACTCTATCCTTCGTTATGGTGTTTCTGATGCCATTTATATGATGGGTGGAAATGCAATAATTGCAAATAATATTTTCTGTGCTAATGGTAAAACAGGCGAAGAAGCTGTTAATGTTAAGTCTGGATGTGTTGTTGACGTTGCAGGAAACTTGATGTTTGCCCCAAACACAAATGCATTGAAGTTGTCAAGCAAATCACAAAGTGAAGAGAGAGCTCAGGCTAAGATCCAGGCTTATAACAATACTATTGTAAATGCAGGATGGAGACGTGATGAAGATAAAGGTGGTAGTATTTATGTAGAAGAAAATGCGAATGTGAAAGTTTTCAATAATCTTTTGGTTAACTGTAAGTTTAAAGCTACTACTCCTTTCTGGGATCAGGACTCATCAGATCGTTATGATAAAGAAAACTCTGTTATAGATTATAACTACTATGCGTCAGGAAATCAGAAATTAGACGAAGAAGATTATGTATATGAAGCAGGAATAGAATATTCTTGGGAGGGATATAACTACTCTTATACATTGGAAGATGAAGATGATGGAGAAGTTATATATATAAATATGTATGACCCTGAGGTTGATGCAAATTCTATCGTTGCTACTGAAGATAACTCTCAAGATCCAAGATTTACAGGCTTTGATATTAATGCTGTTCGTTTGCTTGACTATCAGTTGTTCGATAATGATGGAACACAGAAATATGATTTCCATCTTCAGGCTGGTTCACCTGCTTTAGATGGTGCTTATAGTGGAACTGAAATGCAACCTGCATTTTTGTCTACAGGTTTGACTGTAAATGGTAAAACATATAACTCTCCGGCACCTGAAGCACGATATGGTGCTTATGGTCAGAAATAATTTCTAATATGGAAATATACAAAATAAGTCCGGAAATTTTTCGGACTTATTTTTTTGAATAAGCTACTTACTTAGAATTAATTTCAGACTTATTTCAGATTCTACAAGTACCTTTGTTCAAGTAATTGGTAAAATTATAATCTAAAATACAACAACATCATGAATTCATTAAAAAAGAACATCATTACATTATTTATGGCTTTGTTTGTAGTAGTAACTTCTTATGCACAAACACCGGAAAATTGGAAAACTCTGGAAAAGCCTTTGAACTTTTATCTGGTCAATGATTTGGGACGTAACGGATATTATGACCAAAAACCTATAGCAGAATTAATGGGTAATATGGCAGAAAACATTGATATTGAATGTGTAATTGCTGCTGGCGACGTGCATCATTTTGAGGGTGTTCGCAGTGTGAACGATCCATTGTGGATGACAAACTACGAACTGATATATAGCCACCCGGAACTGATGATTCCATGGTATGCAATTCTTGGTAATCATGAATATCGTGGAAATACTCAGGCTGTTATTGATTACAGTACAGTAAGTGCAAGATGGAATGTACCTGACCGCTATTATACTTTTGCTGTAGAAAATGATGGCATTACTGTTCGTTTTGTTATGGTTGATACAGCTCCGCTTCTTGATAAATATCGTGAGGATACTGATAAATATCCTGATGCATGCAAACAGGATAAGGATAAGCAACTTGCTTGGATTGATTCAGTTTTGACGGCTGCCAAGGAAGATTGGGTGCTTGTAGTAGGACACCATCCAATATATGCTGATACTAGCAAGGATGATTCTGAAAGACTTGACTTACAGAATAGACTTGATTCAATTCTTCGTAAACATGCAAATGTAGATATGTATTTGTGCGGACATATACACAATTTTCAGCATATCCGTAAGCCAGATAGCAAAATTGATTACGTAGTAAATACTTCAGGATCACTAAGCCGTAAAGTTAAACCTGTAGATGGAACTAAATTCTGCAGTGGGGAAACAGGTTTCTCTTTGCTTTCAGCTGATAAGCAAGAACTGAATCTGCATATGATTAACAAAGAAGGAAAAGTAATATATACAGTTTCACGTAAGAAATAGTTTTTTAAAAGGTTTTAAATAGAGTCCGGATAACAATAATATATTGTATGTAGTTATTGCTGATACACTATGTTATTGTAGTCCGGGCTTTTTTGTTGTTTTGCTATGTGTATATGTCATTTGCGGTGAAATCTGATTTAAGTAGTTAAAAAAAATGAAATATACTACTGCTTTATATTTAAAAATATGTTATTAAGCATGTGTTTGTAATTCTTTTAATACTTTTGCACAGAATTTGATTTAGTGTGCCATAGTAGGCATACGTGATAAAAAGATTATAAACCAAAAAAATAGAGCATGATACAGAAAGTATTGATAGCTAATCGTGGAGAAATTGCAGTGCGTGTTATGCGTTCGTGTCGTGAGATGGGAATCAGAACAGTAGCTGTTTTTTCGGAAGCCGATAGAGCGGCTCGCCACGTATTATATGCAGATGAAGCTTGTTTTATAGGTCCTGCTGCATCTCGTGAGAGTTATTTGAACATTGATAAAATCATTGAGGCAGCCAAGCGTCATGGTGCAGATGCTATTCATCCCGGATATGGTTTTCTTTCTGAAAATTCAGAATTCGCTCGCAGATGTAAACAGGAAGGAATTATCTTTATAGGTCCTGATCCTGAAACTATGGATGCAATGGGTGATAAGATTTCAGCAAGAAAACACATGATAGCAGCTGGAGTGCCTGTAGTTCCTGGAACAGAAAAACCTTTGCAGAATGTAGATGAAGCAAAGAGAATATGTAACGAGATAGGTTATCCGGTAATGCTTAAGGCTTCTATGGGTGGCGGCGGTAAAGGTATGCGCCTTATCCACAGCGAAGCTGAGGTGGAAGAGGCTTATAATACTGCTCGTTCAGAGTCAATGTCATCTTTTGGTGATGATACAGTATACCTTGAGAAATTCGTAGAAGAACCTCATCACATCGAATTCCAGATTCTTGGTGATAATTATGGAAATGCCATACACCTATTTGAAAGAGAGTGTTCAATACAGCGTAGAAACCAGAAAGTGGTGGAAGAAACCCCTTCTCCTTTCGTTACTCCAGAGTTGCGTGAAAAGATGGGTAAGGCTGCAGTTGCAGCTGCAAAGGCTGTAAACTATAAAGGTGCGGGTACTATAGAATTTCTGGTTGATAAGAATCGTAACTTCTATTTCCTCGAAATGAATACTCGTCTTCAGGTAGAACATCCTATCACAGAAGAAGTTGTCGGGGTTGACCTGGTAAAGGAACAGTTGCGTATAGCTAACAATGAACCTTTGCATCTGAAACAGGAAGACTTGAAACAGAGAGGACATGCCATTGAATGCCGTATCTGTGCTGAAGATACTGACAATAACTTCATGCCTTCACCAGGTATTATCAAGCAGTTGATGGAACCTAACGGTATTGGTGTTCGTATAGACAGCTATGTATACGAAAGTTATGAAATTCCTATCTATTACGATCCAATGATTGGTAAGCTGATTGTATGGGCTACTACACGTGAGTTTGCTATTGAACGTATGCGTCGTGTATTATATGAATACAAGATTACCGGTTTGAAGACAAATATCAGTTACTTGCGTCATATAATGAATGTTCCTGATTTCGTAGAAGGGCATTATAATACACTCTTTATACCTAAGCATCAGGATATGCTTAAGGAATGGGCAGGCAAGAAAGAAGAGGAAACTGAAAATATAGCCATGATAGCTGCATATATAGACTATCTGATGAATCTGGAAGAAAACAAGGGTACATCTTCGGATAACCGTCCTATCAGCAGATGGAAAGAATTTGGATTGCAGAAAGGTGTATTAAGGATTTAATGAGTTAGTCAAATGGAAATACATATAGGAAACAGAGTTGCCGATGTTACATTGGTCAGCAAGGAAGGTAATAAAGTGCAGTTAACTATTGATGGCGTGCCTTATGACGTTGATATAGTTATGGCAGAAAATGGTAGCTGCTCGATTATACATAATGGTAAATCGTATAACACAGAACTTATCCGTAAGGAAGGTGGTAAGAGCTATACAGTAAATGCTCATTATCAGTCATATAATATTGATATTATAGACTCACAGGCCAAGTATCTGCGTACTCGCAAGGGTGGTGAGGAAAAACAGCAGGACAAGATTGTTTCTCCTATGCCTGGTAAGATTGTAAGTATACCTGTATCTGTAGGCGACAGACTTGAAAGCGGAGATATAGTAGTGGTTATCGAAGCCATGAAGATGCAGAGCAACTATAAGGTAAGTGCTCCTTGTGTGGTTAAGGATATCCTTGTGAAAGAGGGAGACTCGGTGAATGCCAATCAGGTAGTTATGACTTTGGACATTATTAAAGAAGATTGATTATGACAACAGAAGAACAATACAAATATTTTCAGGAGCTTGATAAAAAAGCTTCTCAAGGTGGTGGTGTAGAACGCGTAGAAAGACAGCACGCCAACGGACACATGACTGCCCGCGAACGTATAGACATGTTGCTTGACAAAGGAACATTCAATGAAATAGACAAGTTCGTGATACATCACTGTACAGACTTCGGTATGGATAAGAATCATATTCCTGGCGACGGTATCGTGTGCGGTTATGGTAAAATTGACGGACGTCTGGTTTATGTATATGCTTACGATTTCACTGTATATGGCGGTACACTTAGTGTGACAGGCGCACA
>CALUPA010000054.1 GCA_944322395.1 uncultured Phocaeicola sp. | reverse complement strand
CACAGAGGAGCAAATGAAAATTGCAAAATACTGAGTAGCAAAGAAAAGCATAAATTTACTATCAAACTTGGGTTAAAGATGAAGAGAGAAAACTGGAACATATTACCACCTTGGATTTTTACGTATCAGACCGGCGTTGGAAGAAACTCTTTCACCTGATGAGAGCATCAGCTTGGCTCAACGGAAGAAACGCTATTGACGAAACCGATTGTATTCTGTTGATACATTGCTTATGGAACAAAACGGAGTTCATTGCCCAAACTATAGAGTGCGTAATAAAAGCCTTCACACTTGATATCGAAAAGAAGATGAGCAAAATTCATGTCACAATAGACAAGACCATCAAAGAGAAAGCTGCAAATATGCCTACAGGGAGACTATCCGGAAACGATAATCACAATGCCTATGTTGTAGAACGCTATTTTTATTACGTACTGAATGATTATCCAAAAGGCAAATGTTTGTTTGCCAAAGCTGATTTAAACTATTTGTCAACAGAACAAGATACAAGTGGTATTGTGTATTTTGATTCTAAAATCAATAACTGGATCATTCATGCTATCTACATGGGCACACCTTTCGACTATAAAGCAGGTTCGTCTGGAAAGGTGGAGAAAGTTTTTTTGCGTAAATTTAATGGAGGCATCACAATAAACGGTATCCCCTACACATTCTTAAGTACAACAGGAAGAAATGATGTACCTTTATCGAATAAGCTGTTTGAGGAAGAAGCAAAAACAAATACTGTTTTCCAGCAACTTCAGATGGAATTTTCAGAAGTCAGTAAAAGATTCAAGATTTTCTCAACAAAGATTGCAGAAAGTAATAACCTATTTGTTACTGATGACGATAAGAAACTCCTTTGTAAGCAGATAAAAATGACAGAAAATTCTTTAAACGAACTATATATCAAACTCAACAATTCCCAAATGTTATTATGACAGACAACAGAACAGCCGAACAACGAATAAAGCAATATAGTGAGACATTCGATTTCTATATTGACGCTGCTGTACATCCCGATTTCAAGCCTACCAACGATACACTCGGACAATACATTAAATCAGTGATAACAGATAATCCACAACTCAACAGCCAAGATTCATTATGGGCTGAATTGCTGAAAGAGGATTTGATGAGGTTTCTCCAGGCCTTACTATCATTATATGAGCCTGTAGAAAAAGAACATGAAAGGCAAAGCAAAATGATTGATCTATTTACCAAGGCAAGTATAAACGGCAAACGGAAGATGTGGAATGAGGTTTTTCAAACTATTAAATATTTCTATACACCCCAAGAGGTAAATATAGAAGGATATATTTATCAGATGCAACAAATGGATGAAAAGGGTAAATCTGCAACACTATCTACCCTTATAAAGGATTGGAAAAAAGCAAATGATGAACACATGGAACTGATGAAAAAGAAAATTCTGGATAAGAATAAAAAAAATTGGGAACAATCTGTACGTGACCGCGGACTTGAAGACTACAAACGAGCAAAAAAGATAGACTATGAGTTTTACAAATATCCAGCCCTAACTGAGATTACAAAAATCATAGGCAGGGAACAACCTGAGAACAAAGATGATAGGGATGATATTTTATTAAAATATAAACCGCAAATTATCTCAAATTATGCTGTTTTCGAGGAAGTGGAAGAAATCACCACTGGAAGAAACCTCAATCAATTGATTCCTCATGAAATAGTCCTGATGGCAGACAAGGAAACAGAACCAATATTCTTTCAAAAGTTTTCCGCCGGAAGGTTACAGTCGTTTTCCAATCGTCCCCTGATACTTAGTCAAAAAAAGACTATACAACATGTCTGTACCAAACCACGTTTTCAGAAAGGTCCCATTATCGTAGCCATTGACACAAGCGGATCTATGAACGGTAAACCAGAGATAATAGCAACTTCGCTTTTAATCCAACTTGTAAGAATTGCAAAAAAACAACTACGTAAATGCTACCTGATTACATTTTCAGTGAGAAGCCAAGCTATAGATCTTGCGCATCCGGCCAACTGGTACCAATTGAAAGACTTCCTTACTCATGGTTTCTCAGGAGGAACTAATGGAGAGGAAATGCTTCGCATTGCACTCGAAACGCTAAAAACAGAGACTTACAATTTTGCAGACATACTGATTATAAGCGATTTTGAATTTCATAAGCCAATAAAGAATACTATGGACAAAATATTCAAGGAAAAAGAAATGGGGGTCCGTTTCTACGGATTACAAATTGGTACAGCATCCAATGAATATGATGAAATACTGGACAGAATATGGAAAATATGAGAAATAAACCCATATATATCATAAACCCCAATTTCAGATTACAGTCAAACTATTTGTCAGTGGAATGGATTATAATTGATTCATTAACACTACAAATAGAATTACCACAGCGCGACACAATGTCCATATATAACAAAGGAGGGAATCTGGTGTTCTATCAGAGATATGGAGACTGCCTGCATTTCATTTATGCAGAAATAAGCGATTGGGAAAACAGACTATTACAAAAATGGTTAAGAAACAAATTAAAAGAGTATATTTTAGATAGAGCCAACAAAGTGTTACCTCAAAGAATGCATGAACTGGAGATTAAACATTGTCTGTATGCTAGAAAAATTATTATTAAGCAACTTAAAAAACATGTATTAGGTCAATGCTATAAAGATTTTCAAACTATCATATTATCACCAAGAATTATTCTTTTACCGCAGAAAAATATGGATAGTATTATTCTTCATGAAATGGCTCATTTAAAATTTCCGCACCACCGGAAAACATTTTGGAATTTTCTTTCTACATTGTTGGGCGAAGACTCCATTTTACAAAAAGAAAGGATGGATACAACGATGAGTACATTTTACAATTACTCCGATTTTCTATTGAAATAGATTGTAACTTATTACTAAAAAGCTGTAGTGTACTAAATAAGTTGACACAAATAATTAAGTAACATGCGTGAATATAAAAAGTATTCATTTGTCCTCTTCGTTTAATCAAATTTAATTTGAACGAGAAAAAGATCTTAAAAGGACAACAATTCAGCGTTGGCTTCGTATCTTTGGACTTGAAGATAAACCAAGTCCCGTTATGAGTAAGAAATTAAGTCAGACAGAACAGGAACTTCACGACCAGATATATGAACTGGAAAAGAAGATAAAGTCTCTGGAAACAGAACTTAAACGTTCAAACATGGCACGTGATGCATACGACTGTATGATAGACCTTGCAGAGAAGACATATAATATTCCTATAAGAAAAAACTCAGATGCCAAATAATCAGAAAATTGTCACAGAGTGGGAATCGATGTCCCGTACGCCCACTCTGCAGGTTGATTGGCATATCAGCATAGGGATATTACAAACACAACAAAACTGATGGATGTGTTCGTCGGGACTGGTGCTCCCAAAACGATGAGTTTTTTCAAATAAAATTTGGTATAAAATTTTTTAGGTATAAATTTGCAATTGTTACAGCCTTATATGATCTTAACATGTAAAAGGTGTAAACCTATATATGATTTTAATTATTAACCTGTCAACTAAATTCAATACATCTCAGCTTCGATAAAAAGTAAAACAAAACGACAGCTCATTTTAAATGAAATGACTTGTCGTTTTAATCAAAACGTCCTGTTGTTTTTTTTCAAGTAGAACAAATATGAAAATAATCCTTGCCATAGACTCATTCAAAGGTTGCTTGACCTCCGAAGAAGTTGAAAATGTCATATCCTCGTCACTCATTTTAAAAGAGATTGAAATCAACAAGATACCAATGTCGGACGGCGGAGAAGGTATGCTAGAAGCTTTCATTTCTGCCATGAACGGCAAGATAGTAGAAACAAATGTTCATGATCCGCTCATGCGACCTATAACCGCACAATATGGGATAGCACCGGACGGTACGGCTGTAATAGAAACGGCAAAGGCTTGTGGGCTGACACTGATGACAACGGAGGAACGTAACCCTATGAAAGCAACCACATATGGTGTGGGCGAACTGATAATACATGCACTGAACAGCGGTTGTCGAAACTTCATAATAGGTCTTGGCGGAAGCGGAACAAGCGACTGTGGAGCAGGAATGCTGGAGGCTCTTTCTGAAAGTTTTGCATCAGAAAAAAGTATAAAAGACATCATAAGCAATGAGATGAAAGACTGTAGTTTTATACTGGCCAGTGACGTACGCAACCCTTTGTATGGTCCATACGGGGCAGCGAAAATCTTTGCTCCACAAAAGGGGGCCACAGAAGATATGGTAATTGAATTGGATGAAAGAGCGAGGAAGTTTGCCTCGGAATCTTATATTCTTATTGGAAAAGACACATCGCAAGAACCGGGAGCGGGTGCGGCAGGCGGATTGGGATATGCTTTTCTTCAATACTTTAATGCCACTTTCAGGTCTGGTGCAGATTTATTGCTTGACATTTCCAATTTCGACAACCTGCTTGACGGGGCCAATCTTGTAATCACCGGCGAAGGGCATGCCGATGCCCAAACATTGATGGGCAAACTGCCGGAACGGATACTGAGACGTTCACAAAGACACAATATTCCGGTATGGCTTATAGCAGGACGAGTAAGCGAAAACGAACGTCTTCTTTCAGAAGGGTTTGAAAGGGTGTACAGCATTACCCCTGAGGGTATGCCTATAGAGGAAGCTGTAATTCCGGACAATGCAATAAAAAACATAAGAAGGTGGACCGAAGCCCACCTTTTTCCTATATGTAAAGAAATCAAATAGTCAATCTTTTTTCACACGGAATATTTTGTATCCCAATGCAGCCACAAGTATACTCATAATCGGACTGATATAATTGAAGAAAGCATATGGAAGATACACCAGTGTAGGCACACCAAGTATAGTTGCCTGAGTCATGCCACAAGTATTCCAAGGAACCAGTACAGATGTTACGGTCACGGCATCTTCTGTAGTACGACTCAACAACCGACTTTCATACCCATTACTTTTATATATATCTCTGAACATATTTCCTACCAGAATAATAGAAATATACTGATCGGCTGTAGCCAGATTCAGGAATATACCTGAACCTACAGTAGATGCTACCATCCCGGTCAATTTTCTGGTGAACTTCACAAATACTCCGGTTATACTTGCCAACATTCCACATGCGGTCATTACTCCTCCCAGACACATCGCACATATAATCAGCCATATAGTGTTCATCATTCCACCCATTCCTCTAGTAGCAATCAATTCTGTCAGCTGGGCACTTTCCGCACTAAGGCTGGATGATGTAAACAATGTCTGCAATGTAGTCTTGAATATAGACTGAATATCATTATTTCCCCCTGCCAGTTCTATAATATTATCCATCTGGAATATAAGCATGAACACAACTGCCATCGCAGTGGAAATAAACAGTGTTATAATTGACGGAACTTTCTTGGCAATAAGTATACCTGTAGCTATAGGAACAAGCAACAGCCATACGGAAATATTGAATCTTTCTGCCAGTCCGTTGGCAAACTCTGCCATTTCTGCCGTATCACCCACACCATGATTGAAACCAGCCACCAGGAATATGACAAGTGCAATCACAATAGAAGGCACAGTAGTTATCATAAGATATCTGATATGAGTGAAAAGCGGCGTATCAGTAACAGAAGAAGCAAGAATTGTAGTGTCCGACAAAGGAGAGACCTTGTCACCGAAATAGGCACCGGAAATAATGGCTCCGGCAATCCATCCTTCTTCAAATCCTTGTGCTTTTCCTATTCCCATCAATGCAATTCCTATGGTGGCTATTGTAGTCCATGAACTTCCTGTCATTACTGATACTATGGCACAAATCACACAACAGGATGCCAGAAAAAGATTAGGATGTATCAGTTGCACTCCGTAATAAATCAATGTAGGTACTACCCCACTAAGCATCCATACAGCCGACAAAGCACCTATTATCAACAGAATGATTAGTGCAGAACTTACTCCGGCTATATTGTTAACTATGGCATGCTCTATATCTTTCCATTTTATTCCATAGCCCAGCATTCCTATAGCTGCACTGACAGCTGTAGCAATCAGCAAACAAACCTGGCTGGCACCGGAAAGAGCATCTGAACCGAAACTGCCAATAGTAAAATACAGTAACACTACCAATATCACAATTGGCAAAATAGAGAAAAAAGGAGAGGGATAAGTTGTCAATTTTTTCATCCTGAAAAACAATCTATAATTATAAACCGATACAAAGGTCTGAATATTTTCTTTTAATCACATAAAAATGATACCTATATTCCGTTTTTTTTGCAAAAATTCTGAAATATCAGAAGCTTTTATAGGAGTATTAAGCATGTAATTTGTATTTTTGTCGTGATATATATACAATAATGAGAAAGTCCACACTCTTAAAACATACATTCAGAACCGTTGTCATATCAATGATGGTGTTATATTTCGGATTGATAGCTTTGCTTAATATTCCATTTATTCAGCAAAGTATCAGTTCAATTGCAGTGCGCGAACTATCAAAAATTTTAGAAACGGAAGTAAAGATTGGCAATATTGATTTAGGATTATTAAACAGAGTTATAATCAACGATTTAGAGATATATGACAAGGATGGCACAAAGTTGGTAAATATAGCCAGATTTTCAGCAAAATTCGACATACAGGCCATCATTAGAGGAAAAATAAGCATTAACAGTATACAGCTCTTCGGATCGGATTTCAATCTTGCTAAAAAGGACAAGGAATCCGACATTAACATAAAATTCATAACCGACTTGTTTACGAATAAAGACAAGGATAATGAAAAGAAGGCTATTAATCTGAGAATAAACTCAATACTGATAAGAAGAAGTAACGTAAATTTCAATATACTCTCAGAAGCAGAAACTGAAGGGATATTCAATCCGTCACACCTATCCGTAAAAAATATATCGGCTAACATATCATTAAAAGCATTGACTGAAGATTCACTTAATGTTCATGTCAAACGTTTAAGTATGTCCGACAAATCTGGTCTTACACTGAAAAAGCTGTCTTTCAAGGCTATAGGCAACAAGAATAATATCCGCATCGACGAATTCGAACTGCTGCTACCTAAAAGCAATATACGTATAGACAGTCTGGTGTCCGATTTTGACAATCTGTTGGAGATAAAAAAGATTTCTGATATCAATTACAGATGTGGGGTATCAGCCATTATCGTACCGTCGGACATTAAGTCGCTTGTTCCAGAACTGGGAAATTTCAATGACACCATCAATTTAAGGACAGATTTAAACAACGAAGGTAATAATCATGTTCTGAAAAACCTGGAAATATATTCCAATGACAAGGCTGTAAATCTGGATTTAAGAGGATATCTTACGCCTGCAAATGACACAACCGGTATATATTTTAATCTTGACATAAGGGATGCAGACATAAATGAGAGCGGTGCAAAATGGATTGTCCGTAATATCAATGGGAACGAAAATCTTCCGGACATCGTCTATAGAATTTCCTCTGCCAAAGTTTCGGGAAATATAAAAGGAACACCTGACAAGATTGAAAACAGACTTACAGTATATACTCCATTAGGAAACATACAGTCTCAGTTTATTACGAATAAAGACTCTCTGAACAAAAGAAGATCTTACACTGGACGTTTTTATTCACCAGGGCTTAACTTAGGTAAACTGGCAAAGAAAGAAGATATATTAGGAAAGGCTTCTTTCAATGTAATTCTAAATGGGCTCACATATATGAACAACAAACCGGAATCTCACGTTAAAGGTGAGATAAAATCGTTGGACGTAAAAGGATATACATATCGCAATATCAAGCTAAACGGAAAATACACTCCGGGAGGATTCAATGGGCACATTGCCATTAATGACGAAAATCTGAAATTGAATGTTGATGGGAAGTTTTCTACAGCCGAAGAAATTCCTGTTTTTAAACTTTCGGCAGGATTGAAAAGATTCAGACCGGACAAACTGAAATTGACAAAGAAATTCATCAATACTACATATTCTATGAATCTTCTGGCAGATTTCAAAGGGAAATCGTTGGATGACATAGAAGGCAATATCAATATAGACAGTCTGATGTGTATGTCTCAAAATATAGATGAAAATTATTTTTTGCCATACTTCAGACTTTTGGCCAACAAGGCCCCACAAGGAAAAAGTATAAAAATAAAGTCAAACTTCATTAATGGTGAAATAAATGGAAACTATTCATACAAAACAATTACATCAAGCGTAATAAAAGTTGCATACAGATACATACCGTCATTCTTCCAGGAAGACAACAAAATTATAAAGCAAAAAACAAATAATAATTTCACGCTTAAGTTCAGAATGGACAACTCTGATTTTCTAAATAAAGTCATAAAGTTGCCAATCACAATGAATATGCCTGCAACCCTAAATGGCTATATAGATGACAATAGAAGCAAAGTTTATATAAATGCCAATATTCCGGAAATAATTTACGACAACAAAAAATATGAGTCAACGACATTACTGTTCGAGAATCCGGAGAAAGATCTTCATTGTCATGTCAGGTCTAACATACTTATGAATAAAGGAGCTATGGTTAATGTAAGCCTGAATGCAAAAGCATATAATGACACTCTTGCCACAAACGTTTTTTGGGGGAATAATACCAATGTGACATATAGTGGAAAAATTTCTGCAAATACTATTTTTTCTAAAAATACAAATAATGGCAAACTTCACACTGGAATAATACTAGAGCCAAGCCAGATTGTACTAAACGACACAGTGTGGAATATTCACCCTGCCCATATAAGTATTGATAAAGACAGTATTAAAATAAATAATTTCCTATTCGAACGTGCTAACCAGTATGTAAGAATAAACGGCAGACTTGGCAAAATGAACTCCGATTCATGTCTTATTGACCTGAAAAACGTAAACCTCCTTTACGTAATGGATATGATACAGTTCAATGCCGTAAAATTTGAAGGCAATGCCAGCGGCAATGTTGTTTTGTCAAATGTACTGAGTAAACCATTATTGGATGCAAGCTTAAATGTAAAAAATTTCTCCCTAAACAGTGCGTTGTTAGGAGAAGCAAATATTAAGGGAGGTTTTGATAATGAAAAAGGTAGAATACTTCTAGATGCAGATATAAGGAAAGAGGACGGAGTATTTACCGGAGTAAAAGGATACGTATCACCAAAAGAAAAAGGACTTGATTTAAGCATTAACGCTGGAGGTACAGACATGTCTTTCTTACAGCATTTCATCAAAGATATCTTTAGCGACATAAAAGGCAAGGCATACGGAAATGTAAGACTGTTCGGACCATTTAAGGAGCTTGACCTTGAGGGAAAAGCCAAAGCCGAAGTAGGTATGAAAGTCAATGTACTAAACAGTTATTTCACTGCAAAGGCAGACTCGGTCATAATCAATTCAGGAGAATTCATATTCAAGGACGTGCAATTGAGCGATAACGAAGGGAACAGAGGAACTGCAAACGGATATTTAAGACACAAAAAGCTAAAGAACCTTAGTTACATGTTCCAATTCGACACCAATAATATGATGGTGTTCACATCTGATGCCGAAACTCCTGATTTCCCTTTTTATGGAAAAATTTATGCTTCCGGAAAAACCACAATAAGAGGTAATGAAAATACAGGCCTTATAGTTGATGGAAATGTTAGAGCAGAAAATAACACTACATTCGTGTATGTACTGGGAACAGCTACAGAAGCTATCAGCAAACAGTTCATTACATTTGTAGACAGAACACCGAAAAGAAGACAAGAAGAAATCAAGACAGATTTATATCACTACTTGAATGAACAAAACGTATCTAATGAAGAAATTACACCTGCTGATATAAGAATAAACCTGCAAATAGAACCTTCCCCTCAAGCTGATATGAAGATAATAATGGATCAGGCATCCGGAGACTATATATCTGCCAAAGGAACAGGAAGCCTGAGAATTAGTTTCTTCAACAAAGGGAACTTCCAGATTTTCGGCAATTACAATATATCCGAAGGAATTTATAAACTGAGTATGCAGAATATAATAAGAAAAGACTTCATACTTAGACAAGGAGGAAGTGTATCATTTAATGGCGATCCTAAAGATGCTAATCTAAATGTACAGGCAGTATACACTGTACCTTCTGCATCACTTAATGATTTGATAGCGGATGCAACATCAACAAGGGGCAATATCAGGGTGAACTGTATAGTAAACCTTTCCGGTCTGCTCACATCTCCAAACCTGAGTTTCGATTTGGAACTACCTACAGTTAACGAAGAAGACAGACAGGTTGTAAAAAGTTTAACGAGTACACCTGAACAAATGACCACGCAGATTATATATCTGCTTGGAGTAGGTAAATTCTATACATACGATTATGCAGCTCAAAGCGGACAGTCGGATGCAACTAGTTCATTGGCATTCAGTACACTGTCCGGACAGCTCAACAATATGTTGTCGCAAGTTATAGACAGTCAGAACTGGAATCTTGGTACAAATCTTACTACCGGACAAAACGGATGGACAGATGTCGAAGCCGAAGCTATTCTGAGCGGAAGACTGCTAAACAACAGACTGATAATAAATGGAAACTTCGGTTATAAGGAAAATACACTGAGAAATACTAATTTTGTAGGCGATTTCGAAGCCATCTGGCTATTGACAAAAAATGGTGATTTCCGATTAAGGGGTTACAACCAGACGAACGACAGATACTTCACAAAATCTACACTTACCACACAGGGTATAGGACTTATTTATAAAAAAGATTTTACCCGATGGGATGAGCTAATAGATTGGGTAAGTAATTTTCGTTCATACAGAAAAAAGAAACTGTCACAGAACAAGAAATAAACATATATTTAAAAACATAATAAGAATAATGAATAATAATCTTTCACTCCCTTCAGAATGGGACAAACAGAGTTACATACAGCTGACATGGCCACACATTGGTACAGATTGGGCTTATATGATAGAAGAGGTTGAAGAATGCTTTGTCAATCTTGCTACAGAGATAGCTTCAAGACAACCACTACTTCTGGTTGCTCCCGAATTTCCGGAAGTTCTCAAAGATTTTCCATATAAAGAGAACATCACTTTCGTCCAGTGCAAAACAAACGACACTTGGGCTAGAGACCATGCATTCATCACAATGAAAGACAAGCACGGAGACCCTCGATTACTGGATTTCTGTTTCAACGGATGGGGTATGAAATTTGCTGCCGACAAGGACAACCTTATCAACAGCAAGCTTTTCGGGAAAAACATACTCAACGGCGACTATATAAACAAACGTGATTTCGTGCTTGAAGGCGGTTCTATAGAAAGCGACGGCAAAGGAACTCTACTAACAACATCGCTTTGCCTGCTGGCGCCCAACAGAAATGACACCATGACCCGCCATGAAATAGAAGAGTATTTGCAAAAAACTTTCAACCTGCAGCAGGTTCTCTGGTTGGATTATGGTTATCTGGCAGGTGACGATACAGACAGCCATGTTGATACTCTTGCAAGGCTTTGTCCGGACAACACTATAACATACGTAAAATGCAGTGATACTGCCGATGAACATTATAGTGCTCTGCAGGCTATGGAAAAACAGCTAGAGTCATTCACTACACCAGAGGGCAAGCCATACAGACTTTTACCCCTGCCTATGCCTGAAGCTATCTTCGATGAAGACGGTTACAGACTTCCTGCCACTTATGCCAATTTCCTTATCATGAACGAAGCAGTGCTCTACCCTACTTATGCCCAACCTGATAATGACAAAGAGGCAGCAAGAGTATTATCGCTTGCCTTCCCGGGCAGAGAAATTGTGGGTGTAGACTGCAGGGCATTAATCAAGCAGCATGGCTCGCTTCACTGCGTAACAATGCAATATCCAGAGTCAGTTATTAAAGGCTAATAATATCAACATTAACAAACAAGACATATGAACAGAATAATAAGAGTAGGTATCGTCCAGCAGTCATGCACAGGAGATATCAAATATAACTTGGAGAAACTTCATAGAAATATAGCTTCGCTTGCTAAAGCCGGAGCTCAACTGGTAGTATTACAGGAACTTCATAATTCACTGTATTTCTGTCAGACGGAAGATACCAGACTTTTCGACCTTGCAGAACCTATTCCTGGTCCTTCCACAGGATTCTACAGTGAGATAGCTGCCGCATATGGAATAGTTCTCGTAACATCACTGTTCGAACGCCGTGCTGCCGGCTTGTATCACAACACAGCTGTAGTATTCGAAAAAGACGGAAGCATTGCAGGTAAATACCGCAAAATGCACATTCCTGATGATCCTGCTTATTACGAAAAGTTCTATTTCACTCCAGGTGATATAGGTTTCGAACCGATTCAAACTTCTGTAGGAAAACTCGGGGTGCAGGTATGTTGGGACCAATGGTATCCGGAAGGAGCACGTATGATGGCCCTGAAAGGAGCAGAACTTCTTATCTATCCTACTGCTATTGGCTGGGAAAGCACAGACACTCAGGAAGAAAAGCTTCGTCAACTCGGTGCATGGGTTACTGTACAGCGAGGTCATGCCGTAGCCAACGGATTGCCTGTGATTGCAGTAAACCGAGTAGGACATGAACCTGACCCTTCAGGCCAAACCAACGGAATCCAGTTCTGGGGTAATAGTTTTGTGGCAGGCCCACAGGGAGAAATAATCGCCCAGGCAGACAATATCAAGGAAGAAAACATCATTGTCGATATCGACATGAACCGAAGCGAAAACGTACGTCGCTGGTGGCCTTTCTTGAGGGACCGCAGAATAGATGAATTTGGAGAACTGACAAAACGATTCAGAGATTGATAAATATACATGACATGGGTAAACTTGCACTTAAAATCTACAAAGCATTATATGGTCTGGACATTGAAGCACAAAGTACTGAACTGGCTAGACTTAAACTTGAAAATAAAAGGCTGTCTGAGCTGTTGAGAAGTACATCTCGTGAATACAACTCTCTGAACGACAAGTACAAAAAGAAAAAAGAGAGTTTCAACAGTGAATATGAGGTAGTATCCGACGAACTCAGGGAGCTTAAGGAAAAGTACGAGACTCTGGTCATGGAGAAAGAGAATCTTGAAGAAACCTTCAAGGAAAACTCTGAAAAGTTTAAAGAAGAAACAAATAGAATTTCCCTGGAATCTGAGAAAATGTCCGGGGAAATTGAAAATCTGCAAAAGGTCATCGAAGGACTGAAGACAGAGAAAGATGCTCTTGAAAAGGAAAAAGAAACACTCATTAAAGAGAAAGAAAATCTTGGCAAAGAAAAAGAGGGACTTACAAAAGAAGTGGAGACCATCAGCCAAGAAAAGGAAACGCTCAATAATGAGAAGGAGGATATCAAAAAGGAACTGGAATCAATCAAAAAACGTTACCTTTCTGAAAAAGACAGCCTTAGCAAAAAGTTGGAATCACTTAACAAGCTTCATAAAGCAGAAAAGGAAAGTCACAACAGTGAATATGAGTCGATGGCTGATGAACTTAAAGTACTCAAGGAAAAATGCGAAACATTAGCCAAAGAAAAAGAGGAACTTGAAAAATCAGCTAAAGAAAATTCCGAAAAGCATAAGGAAGAAACCAGCAAAATTTCTTTTGAATCTGAAAAGATGAGCGGGGAAATTGAAAGTCTGCAAAAGGTTATCAAAGAACTGAGTGTAGAAAAAGACGCCCTCATCAAAGAAAAGGAAAATCTCTGCAAGGAAAAGGAAATTCTGTCTCAAGAGAAAAATGTTCTCAACGATGAAAAAGAAAACCTTGACAAGAAGAACGAAGAACTTGGCAAGGAAAATGAATCTCTAAGTAAAGAAAAGGAAGTTCTTTATAAGGAAAAAGAGGCTCTTAACAAGGATAAGGATTCCCTTTCTAAAGAACTTGAGACATTAAATAAAAAGTTGGATTCGCTCAAAGAGAATCATCAGACAGAAAGAGAGAATCTCAGCAAAGAGCTAAAATCAACAAATGAGCTTCACCTTGCAGAAAAGGACGCCCTCAACAAAAAAATAGACAGTCTGACTAAGGAAATAGCATCGCTCAAAGAGTTATACCATAAGGAAAAAGAAGAAAACACTACCCTCTCCGAAAAAGTGAGAACTCTGGAAAGTGAAATAGCAGATTTCAGTCTCACAGCTCAAACTGCAGAGGAATTATCATCTATTAATGAAGAAGAAATTCCGGCTGTTAAAACTTCTACTGATAAAAAATCAGACGAGATTGTATATGACGAAGAAGAGATGAAAGAGACGATGCAAAAGGAAATAGTCTCTTTAACTCAGAAATACGATTATATACGTATGACAACTACAATAGGGAATCAGTATATCTACCAGTCTAAACATTTCCAACTGAGAACAGGACTGTTCGACTGGGGAATAGAAGGAAAGGAAGTAATCACTGATGAAATCCTTTATCTGGAGCATTCTGCTGTGGCAAAAATGGAAGGTCTGGACAGTCCTTTCGATGGCGAAGAAATAGTTTGCAACTTCGAAGATGAAGATTCTGCATCAGCAGTTGCCGATTCATTGCTTATGGCAATCTGCACTTATCAGCCTATACAAGTGAACTATCATGACAAAAACGGACGTACAACGCTTAAAAATTTATATCACGTCACTTTCAAGCCTTTGGAAAGTAAGTTCAGCCTGCCATACAAGAACCTTTTCAGAGATATGCTTGACGAGAAAATTGATGCAGAACAATTGTCTGCATTATGTCCGCACAATCCTGAACCAAGGAACTTTGCCATTCCGCAAATTCAGACTCTCCGCCGTTTCAATGCTTTCTTCACAACAAAGGAAGGTATAGAAACTCTTAGAGAAGGAATAAAACTTGCTCAGGATGCAGAACAGACAGAACTGGCAGAAGTACTGATGAGTAAAATTAAAAAATAAATTATTTTAGTTCAGAATATGTTCACCGGGCGTTAGAGAACTGCTCTGTGAACATATTCCAGGAACTATAAAACCAACATAAAGACCGACACACGACTACAAGCAAGAAAACGAATACTAAAAAAACGAAGTCTATTAATCGAAAACACTTAATTGTCCGCTTTCGGAACAAATTTATCCTTCAAACGTGCACATCCTTCTAAAAAAAATTATAATTTTGCAGTATGAAAGAGCTAGCAAGACATATAGAAGTACTTTTACTGGAAAATGACTGTGTGATTGTTCCAGGTTTGGGAGGATTCATTGCACATAATAAATCTGCCGAGTTTAAGGACTCTGCAAACGTATTCTGCCCACCGTTGAGAACAATAGGTTTCAATCCGCAACTTACCATAAACGACGGTTTATTGGCGCAGTCATACATGCAAGCCTATGACACAGACTTTCCTGATGCAAGCCGGAAAATAGAAAGTGTTGTATCTCAAATAAAAGAATCCTTATATAAAAACGGACAAGCAGAGCTTGATAATATAGGAACACTATATTATACTATGGCTGGAGTTTATGGTTTTGAACCATATCAAAGTGCTTTTTTCAGTCCAAGCCTATATGGTTTGGGGAGTTTTTCAATCTCACCTCTTTCTGATTTGAAACCTGTAAAGGAAACTGTTGTTGAACCACGCATAATGATAGAGACTGTGCCGGCTGCAACTAATGATTACGAAGGTAGCAAACAAAAGACGAATCAGCGCCATATCATTAAACACATGGTTGAACATGCAGTAGGTATCGCAGCAGCAATAATACTGTTCTTCATACTTTCAGTTCCTGTTGAAAATACTTATCTTGACAATTCAAGCTATGCATCATTGGGAGCAGAAACAATGCTTGACGCCATCAGAGGCAAATCTATGACAACAGCATCGCTCGAAGCATCAAATAACAGCTCTGTAGAATTACTTACATCTGACATCGAACAGAGTAACATCACAAGCAGACGAAACAATGTGAATACTTTGCGTCCGGTTGCTGTAAGAAATGTAAAAGTTGAGAAAGTAGAGTCTGAATCTCAAAAAGAAGTAAAAGTATCACCTGTTGCTGTTAAGAAGGAAAAGACTAAGCCTGAGGTAGTCAAGGCTGAGACAAAAAAATCAAAAGAGGTACAGAGTAATAGCACGCAAAACAAAGGTCTGTTTATTATAGTGGCAAGTCTGCAGACAATGCAGGACGCAGAAAAAGAACTTGATAAGTTTAAGAAACAAGGCTATGACGAGGCTACTATATTAACGTCTGATAACCGTTTTCGTATAGCATTATACCGCTATACAGACAAATCAAAAGCCTACGAAAAGATTAACGAACTGAGAAAAGATGAACAGTTCAAAACTGCGTGGTTACTGAATAAATCCAAATGATTAATTTTTAAGGAATGAAAAGAGTAAGATGTCCTAAATGCGACAATTACATCCAGTTTGATGAAACCAAGTATGAAGAAGGACAGTCATTGGTTTTCATCTGCCCCGAGTGTAAAAAACAGTTCAGCATACGTTTGGGACGTACCAAACTTAATGCAGCGACACGTCGCGAAGAAATCATAGATGAAAAAGAAGGAATAAAAGACTATGGCAATGTTGTGGTAATAGAAAACACTTTTGCATACAAGCAGGTATTGCCTCTGCATGAAGGAGATAATGTGATAGGACGCAGATGCAAGGGAACTGACGTAGATATAGCCATAGAGACAAACGACCCTAGCATGGACCGCAGACATTGTATAATCAATGTAAAAAGAAATAAGCAAGGAAAAATTATATATACATTAAGGGATAACGACAGTATTACAGGAACTTTTCATATGAATGAAGTTCTTGGTCCTAAAGAAAGAGTAATAATAGAAGATGGTAGTATATTCACTTTAGGTGCTACTACTCTCATTTTGCGTGGTGCAGAAGATGACAAAGAATAACGTAATTATATTTATCAACTAACAATCACACTACTTTTTTACTTATGGCATTTACTAACAACGTAATGATTGTGAGACACAAGTTACTTGAAAATCTGGTAGCTTTGTGGAAGGAAAAACAGTTAATAGAAAAAATAGACCGTATTCCATTGGAATTCAGTCCGCGACGTTCTCAGCCAGTAGGACGCTGCTGTATCCACAAGGAACGTGCGGTGACAAAATACAAGTCACTCCCTCTGTTGGGATGGGATATGTCCGACGAAACTGACGAACTTACACCACTGTCTGAATATGCACGTAAAGCTCTTGAAAGACATGGAAAGATTAAAGAAAATATCCTCTGTGTGATAGATGAAGCATGTTCTTCATGCGTTCAGGTAAACTATGAAGTAAGTAACTTGTGTAGAGGTTGTGTGGCACGAAGCTGTTATATGAACTGTCCTAAAGGTGCTGTACACTTCGACAAGAAAACAGGTCAAGCACATATTGATCACGACACTTGCATCAGCTGTGGAATCTGTCACAAAAGTTGTCCGTACCATGCTATCGTATATATTCCTGTGCCATGCGAAGAAGCATGTCCTGTAAAAGCCATCAGCAAAGACGAGCATAATATAGAACATATCGACGAAAGCAAGTGTATCTATTGTGGAAAGTGTCTTAATGCATGTCCATTCGGTGCTATATTCGAAATATCACAAGTATTTGATGTTCTTGAAGAAATACGTGCAGGAAAACAGGTTGTCGCTATTCCTGCCCCATCTATTCTGGGACAATTCGATGCAAAAATAGAAGAAGTTTACGGAGCTTTAAAGCAGATTGGTTTTGCTGACGTTATTGAAGTAGCCGAAGGAGCTATGCAGACTACAAGCAATGAGGCACACGAACTTCTTGAAAAGATTGCTGAAGGACAGAAATTCATGACTACTTCTTGCTGTCCTTCATATATAGAACTTGTAAACAAACATATACCTGCAATGAAACCATACGTTTCTACTACAGGTTCGCCAATGTACTATGCATCACGCATAGCCAAGAAGAAATATCCTGATGCTAAAGTGGTATTCATAGGCCCATGTATCGCAAAAAGAAAAGAAGCACAGCGCGACGAATGTGTGGACTATGTTCTGACTTTCGAGGAAATCAGCTCAGTAATCAAGGGTATGGGAATCGACCTTAAGGAAGTATCCCCATATCAGGTAGCCAAAGAATCAGTATGCGAAGCACACGGATTTGCACAGGCTGGCGGCGTGGCAGGAGCTGTTAAAGCATACCTTGGTGAAAAAGCAAATGGTATCAAGATTATGCAAGTATCAGACTTCAACAAGAAGAATATAGGCGTCCTCAGAGCATATGCAAAGACAGGCAAGGTAGATGCACAGTTCATCGAAATGATGGCTTGTCCGGAAGGCTGTATCACAGGTCCAAGTTCACACAACGATCCTCTTTCAGGCAAAAGACAGCTTAATCAGGATTTGATTAAACGTCCTCTGAAATACGAGAACTACAAGGAAGAAGAATAAATAAAGATTTTTCATATCACATATATATGAGAAAACTTATAGAGCGACTTCATCGGGAGAAAACACTTTCTTCCGATGAATTTCGTATATTATTGGATGAGTGCAATGACGACAGTCTTGAACTGATAAACAGCATTGCACGTTCCGAAACACAGAAAGTGTTCGGCAACAGGATTTTCGTGCGCGGACTTATAGAGATAGGAAACTGCTGCCACAACGACTGCCTGTACTGCGGAATACGCCGTAGTAACAGGAATGTGGAAAGATATAGACTAGACAAGGGAACTATTATGCAATGCTGCAATGAAGGTTACAAACTGGGATTCCGTACATTTGTCCTCCAGGGCGGTGAAGATAACTATATGACTGATGAAAGAATAGCAGACATAATATCATCCATACGCCGGGAATATCCGGATGCTGCCATAACCCTGTCTTTGGGAGAAAAATCATACGAAGCATATAAGATGTTCTATGAAGCCGGAGCCAACAGATACCTGCTTCGTCATGAGACTCACAATCCACATCATTATTCATTGCTGCATCCTGAAACGATGTCACTTCAGAACAGACTGCAATGCCTTACAAACCTGAAGGAGATTGGTTATCAGACAGGCACAGGCATAATGGTCGGCAGTCCGGGACAGACCACAGACAACATCATCGAAGATATTATGTTCATAGGTGAATTCAAGCCTCAGATGATAGGAATAGGTCCATTCATTCCGCACAAAGACACTCCTTTCGCCAACCAAAGTGCTGGAAGCATACGCACTACCCTACTGCTTTTGTCAATATTCAGACTTATGCACCCTCACGCACTCATACCGTCGACCACAGCATTGGCTTCACTCGCCCCAGACGGACGAGAAAGAGGAATATTGGCGGGTGCAAATGTAGTGATGCCAAATCTCTCTCCTCCGCAGGAAAGAAGTAAGTATTCGCTGTACAACAATAAGGCATCAATGGGTGCCGAAGCAGCAGAAGGCTTGGCTTTTCTTGAACAAAAGCTTAGTGCCATTGGTTATACCATTGACTACGGTCGAGGAGATTACGTTGAATAAATAATATATAAACCTACAAATATGTACAGAGCCGATTCAAAAAAGGCTGAAGAATTTATCAGCCATGATGAAATTCTTGACACACTGAAATATGCGGAAGAAAACGCCGGAAACAGAGAACTCATATCATCCATTATAGAAAAAGCAAGAGCATGCAAAGGTATCAGTCACCGAGAAGCCGCACTGCTGCTTGAATGTAACGACCCGGAACTGCTGGAAGAGATATTCAGTCTGGCAAAGGAAATCAAGCAGAAGTTCTACGGCAACAGAATAGTGATGTTTGCCCCGCTGTATCTTTCAAACTATTGTGTAAACAGTTGTGTGTATTGTCCTTACCACATAAAAAACAAGACTATAGCCCGCAAGAAACTCAGTCAGGAAGATATTGAACGCGAAGTCATCGCATTACAGGATATGGGACACAAGCGTCTGGCACTTGAAGCTGGCGAAGACCCGTTGCACAACCCGATAGAATATATCCTTGAATCCATCAAGACAATATACGGTATCAAGCATAAGAACGGAGCCATACGCCGTGTAAATGTGAATATTGCTGCCACAACAGTAGAAAACTACAGAAAGCTCCACGAGGCTGGTATAGGTACATACATACTTTTCCAGGAAACATATCATAAGGAAAACTACGAAAAACTTCATCCGCGTGGTCCTAAGAGCAATTATGCTTATCATACAGAGGCAATGGACAGAGCTATGGAAGGCGGAATAGACGATGTAGGGCTCGGCGTATTGTTCGGTTTGAATACATATAAGTATGATTTCACCGGACTGCTGATGCACGCAGAACATCTGGAAGCCACTTACGGAGTCGGACCTCATACAATAAGCGTACCGCGAATCTGCTCTGCCGACGATATTAATGCAGCAGACTTTGAGAATGCAATCTCCGACGAGATATTCCAGAAGATTGTAGCCATAATCCGTATAGCTGTGC
>CALUPA010000053.1 GCA_944322395.1 uncultured Phocaeicola sp. | reverse complement strand
GCCGAGTATTGGCAGCACGTCGTGCTAAAGGTCGTAAAAAATTGACTGTATCTGACGAATACAACGGAGTTAAGGCTTAAGCCGTGCTTTGGAATTAAGATTTAAGAAAAGCCGCAAGGTACTGGGGACAGTATTTTGCGGCTTTTTCTGTTTTTATAAACTGTCAACAAAAGGATTAACTAAAAAAATAGTATCTTTGCCGAAAAGATTCAACAAGTTATGATAGGATTTAAAGACTTTTTCTCGTTCCGGAAAAACAGATTTTTCTGGATTAACATAATAGGAATGATAGTGGTGGTATGTGCTGTAGTATGGGGAACTCTGGCATGGCTTGATTCTTACACCAGACATGGCGAAGCACATATTATTCCTGACGTAAAGAACAAAAGCATTGAAGAGGCCGCAAAAATATTAAATAACGGCACAATGAAAAGTGTTGTTATTGACTCTAATTACGTAAAGGGTGCTCCGGCGGGAATCGTTCTTGAACAGACACCGGCTGCAGGCTCAAGAGTAAAGGAAGGAAGAACGGTTTATCTGACCATTACAACCACTTCCGTTCCACTGGTGGCATTGCCAGATATTATTGACAATAGCTCTGTGAGACAAGCTGCAGCCAAATTAAAGAGTATAGGTTTCAGACTTACAGAACCGGAACTGGTACCGGGAGAACAGGATTGGGTTTACGGAATCAAATACAGAGGCAAAGAATTGAAGTCTGGCGAAAAGATACCGCACGAAGCTCTACTTACCCTATGTGTGGGTGATACTCATCTAAGAGACTCGCTGGCAGCAGATTCAACCTATATAGAGATGAATGCTATACCCGAAACAGAAGGAAAAGCAGAAATAGACGATTCTTGGTTCTAATTAATAATGCAAGATGGCTGAAGATATATATTTGGATGATTTAGACGAAACTTTGGATGATATTGAGCCTACCGAAGGTTCTGGAGAGCTATATGAACACTTCAAAGTGGTAGTAGACAAGGGACAATCGCCGGTAAGAATTGACAAATATCTTTTCGAGAGAATTGTAAATGCATCAAGAAACAGGATACAGAGTGCGGCAGATGCAGGCTTTGTAATGGCCAATGGGAAACCGGTAAAGAGCAGCTATAAGGTTAAGCCTTTGGATGTGCTGACCGTGATGATGGACCGTCCGAAGTACGACAATGACATTATTCCAGAAGATATTCCGCTGGACATAGTCTACGAAGACAGCGAACTGATGGTTATAAACAAGCCGGCAGGACTAGTGGTACATCCCGGATGTGGAAACTATCATGGGACTTTGGTAAATGCCATAGCATGGCACCTTAGAGACGTTCCTACATACGATCCGAATGACCCACAAGTGGGTCTGGTGCACCGTATTGACAAAGATACTTCCGGACTGCTAGTTGTGGCAAAGACGCCTGATGCAAAGACAAGTCTGGGCATGCAGTTCTACAACAAAACTACCAAGCGTGAATATAATGCACTGGTATGGGGTATAGTGGAAGAAGACGAAGGTACTATTACAGGCAACATAGGCCGCAACCCCAAAGACAGAATGCAAATGGCTGTCATGTCCGACCCTGAACAGGGAAAACATGCAGTAACACATTACAAGGTTTTGGAAAGACTGGGATATGTAACCCTGGTAAAATGTGTACTTGAAACCGGAAGGACACACCAGATACGTGTACACATGAAGCATATAGGACATGTACTTTTCAACGACGAAAGATACGGAGGAAATGAAATCCTGAAAGGTACTCACTTCAGCAAATACAAACAGTTTGTAAACAACTGTTTCGAGATATGCCCAAGACAAGCATTACACGCAAAGACACTTGGATTCGTGCACCCGAAAACAGGAGAAGAAATGTTTTTCACTTCAGAACTGCCTAATGACATGACAGCACTGATAGAAAAATGGAGAACTTATATAAGTAATAGAGAATAAATAAGATTATTAGTTTGTAAGTTTTTAAGTTTGTTGGCAAGAAATACAACATAGACAAACTTATGAAACTTAAGAACTCGGAAACTTAAAGACTCAATATGAAACGTACAGTAGCAATTATTGCAGGTGGTGACTCTTCTGAACATGAAGTGTCAATGAACAGTGCTAAAGGCATTTATTCTTTTATCGACAAGGAGAAATACAATCTCTATATAGTAGAATTAAGCAAAAAGGCATGGGAAGCTGTACTTCCCGACGGGACACGTTCTACAGTAGACAAGAACGACTTCAGCTTTATGGATGGAGCAAATAAAGTGAAACCCGATTTTGCATATATCACCATACACGGAACTCCAGGCGAAAACGGTATCCTTCAGGGATATTTCGAACTGCTGGACATCCCTTATTCTACTTGTGATGTTCTGGTCTCTGCGATGACTTTCAGCAAGTTCACACTGAACCAATATCTGAAAGGATTCGGGATAAGAGTAGCAGAGTCTATGCTAGTGAACAAGCGATTCGGCATTGAAGATAAAGATGTGGTAGAAAAGATTGGTCTACCATGTTTCATTAAACCTAATGCAAGCGGTTCAAGTTTCGGTGTAACAAAAGTAAAGACTGCCGACCAGATACAGCCAGCCTTACAAGCAGCTTTTGCCGAATCGGACGACGTAATGATAGAAGCCTTCATGGATGGTATAGAACTTGCCAACGGTTGTTACAAGACAAAAGAAAAATCGGTGGTGTTCCCTATAACTGAAGTTGTAAGCGACAACGAATTCTTTGACTATAATGCAAAGTATAAAGGCGAAGTTACCGAAATCACTCCTGCCCGCCTTAGTCCGGAACTAACAGAAAGAGTAAAGAAACTGACATCTGCAATATATGACATTCTGGGATGTAAAGGCATTGTCAGAATAGACTATATCATAACAGAAGGCGAGAAGATAAATATGCTTGAGATAAATACCACACCAGGTATGACAGCTACAAGTTTTATTCCGCAACAGGTTAGAGCTGCCGGACTGGATATCAAAGATGTAATGACTGACATTATTGAAGAAGGACTGGCAAAAAACTGTAAATAATATATTAACCCATAAAAACATAAAGCCATGAATATACCTGCAGAATTTGACGAAATACGTCCTTACTCACCGGAAGAGCTGCCACAGATTTTCGAAGAGTTATTGTCTGACAAGGACTTTCAGGAGGTTATTAAAAAGGTAATTCCTGATACACCACTTGATACGCTGGCTAAAGTTCTGCGTAGCTGCAAGACAAATCTTGATGTGCAGAAGAATATCTTTTACGGACTTCTTCACGACCTGATAAAAAAATGCAGTGACGGATTCAGCTTTGACTGTTCGCAGATTGCAGAAAAGAACAAAGGCTATACTTTTATCTCAAATCATAGAGACATAGTATTGGACTCAGGTTTCCTGTCTGTAGGGCTTATTGACAGTGGTTTCCCTACTACCGTAGAAATTGCCATTGGCGACAATCTGCTCATATATCCATGGATAAAAAAACTGGTACGTGTAAACAAGGCATTCATAGTGCAAAGAGCATTGAGCATGAGACAAAGGCTAGAGTCATCTATACGAATGTCAAGATACATACACTTTGCCGTAACACAAAAACAGGAAAACATATGGATAGCCCAGCGTGAAGGAAGAGCAAAAGACTCTAACGACCGCACACAGGACAGCGTGCTGAAGATGCTCTCTATGGGTGGCAACGGAGATGTGATAGACAGTCTCAAGGAACTTAATATCGTACCTCTGTCTCTTTCATATGAGTATGACCCTTGCGACTTCCTCAAAGCACAGGAAATGCAATTGAAAAGGGATATTGAGGGATTCAAAAAAAGCCAGAAGGATGACTTAGTAAACATGCAGACTGGTATATTCGGATATAAAGGAAGAATTCACTTCCAGACTGGTCCGTGTATAAATGACGAACTGGAAGCATTGCGTGGATTGCCTAAGACTGAAATATTCACACGTGTTTCTGAGATTATAGACCATCATATACACAAGAACTACCGTTTATATCCATGCAACTATATAGCTTGCGATATGCTGGATGGAAGTCTGTCTATGTCAGAGCATTACACAGCAGAAGATAAAATCAGGTTCGAATCATACCTCCAAAAGAAGATTGGACTTATCGACATCCCTGGCAAGGATGAGAATTTCCTTAAGAACTGTATTCTTGCAATGTATGCCAATCCAGCAATAAATCATTTACAGGCTGTAAAAGGATGAAGATAAAGTTATACATATTATTTTTATGCTGTGTACTGACTGCTGTCGGATGCAAGGACGATGAGTATGTATACCCAAATGTACTGACAGAGTTTGTGGAAATAAAGACTAACTCTTCAGGAAGATTGTCATATATCGACACTGATACAGGCAAGTCGTATTCTATTAATGAGCGAAGCGGAATAAATGGTTTTACTCCGGATTCAATTTACAGAGCACTTTCTATTTTCGAGCCTCTAAGCGATGAAAATGGAGATTTGTGTGCTACGTTATATTCTTGTCAGTTTGTTATATCCGTAGTGCCGACTCTAGAAGAAGAATTCAAGGATGGGATAAAAACCGACCCGCTTGATATAGACAGAATCTGGCGTTCGGGTAAATATATAAATATGGTTCTGGACGTAATGGGCAAAGACAAGACTCATGTTCTGAACTTTGTAGACAAAGGTATAAAGAATAATGCTGATGGAAGCAAGACCCTGGCCATAACCATATTCCACAGCCAGAACGGAGATTACGAGGCTTTCACCAGAAAAGCTTATGCTTCTATTCCACTATGGTCATATGAAGACAAGCTTTCAGACGGTGACAAAGTGGAAGTAACCATTAACACATATAAGGAAGGAATAACTACACGCGAATTCAACTATTAACTCATTAAGTAAAATATGGTGCTGAAAAGTATATATTTCATGTTCTTCGTATGCGTCTTTCTGTTTGGACTGATGGCATGCAGCTCGAAACCTAAAGATAAATTCGTAAATCTTTCTACTGATGATTTCGAGAAGCTTATTGAAAACGATAACGTTCAAAGACTGGATGTACGGACTGTGGCTGAATACAGCGAAGGGCATATACCCGGCAGTATAAACCTAAATGTATTGGACGAGCAGTTCTCGGCAATGACAGACAGTGTACTCGATAAATCGCAACCGGTTGCCGTATACTGCAGAAGCGGAAAGAGAAGCAGAAATGCAGCCAGACTTCTTACAAAGAAAGGATATACTGTATACAACCTTGACAAAGGAATCCTAAACTGGATAGAGTTGGGAAAAGATATTGAAAAATAATGTTTATCTTTGCGCTGACTTTAAAAGGCTTATAATAAAATAAAGAAAAGATATATTATATGGAAAAGAAATTCAAAAGAACAACCGTAACATCGGCACTTCCTTATGCCAACGGTCCTGTACACATAGGACACCTGGCGGGAGTATATGTACCTGCCGACATTTACGTTCGTTATCTTCGCCTCAAGAAGGAAGATGTTATCTTCATAGGAGGTTCGGACGAACATGGTGTGCCTATCACTATACGTGCAAAGAAAGAAGGCATCACTCCACAAGATGTTGTAGACCGCTATCACACACTAATACGCGACTCTTTCAAGGAGTTCGGTATCTCATTCGATGTTTATGGACGTACTTCATCAGAAATACATCATCAGACTGCTTCGGATTTTTTCCGCAAACTTTATGATAAAGGAGAATTCATAGAAAAGACTTCTGAACAGTATTACGACGAAGAAGCCAAGACATTCCTTGCCGACAGATATATCACCGGCGAATGTCCTCGCTGTCATGCCGAAGGCGCATATGGCGACCAGTGCGAAAAATGTGGCAGCACACTCTCTCCTACTGAGCTTATCAATCCTAAGAGTGCCATCAGCGGTAGCCAGCCTGTAATGAAGGAAACAAAACACTGGTATCTGCCACTTGACAAACACGAAGGATGGTTGCGCAAATGGATTCTTGAAGACCACAAGGAATGGCGTCCTAACGTATATGGTCAGTGCAAGAGCTGGCTCGATATGGGACTTCAGCCACGCGCCGTAAGCCGTGACCTCGACTGGGGTATCCCTGTTCCGGTAGAAGGTGCAGACGGTAAAGTGCTTTATGTATGGTTCGACGCTCCTATCGGATATATCTCAAATACAAAGGAACTGCTTCCTGACTCATGGGAAAAGTGGTGGAAAGACCCCGAAACACGCCTTGTACACTTCATAGGTAAGGACAATATCGTGTTCCACTGTATCGTTTTCCCTGCTATGCTGAAGGCTGAAGGCAGCTATATTCTGCCGGACAATGTTCCTTCAAACGAATTCCTGAACCTTGAAGGTGACAAGATCTCAACTTCACGCAACTGGGCTGTCTGGTTGCACGAATACCTGAAGGACTTCCCTGGCAAGCAGGATGTTCTGCGTTATGTCCTGACAGCAAACGCTCCTGAAACAAAAGACAATGACTTCACTTGGAAAGACTTCCAGGCACGCAATAACAATGAACTTGTAGCAGTTTATGGTAACTTCGTAAACCGTGCACTCGTTCTTACAGGTAAATATTTCGACGGTAAAGTTCCTGCTGCCGGTGAACTGACAGACTATGACCATGAGACTCTGAAAGAATTTGCCGATGTTAAGGCTGAAGTGGAAAAACTTCTTGATGTATTCAAGTTCCGCGATGCTCAGAAAGAAGCAATGAACCTGGCACGTATCGGTAACAAGTATCTTGCAGATACTGAACCTTGGAAACTTGCCAAGACAGATATGGACCGTGTAGCTACTATTCTTAACATTGCCCTCCAGCTTGTAGCCAACCTTGCTATTGCATTCGAACCATTCCTGCCTTTCAGCTCTGCAAAACTTCGCGGTATGCTTAACATGGATTCCTTCGAATGGGAAAATCTTGGACGCACAGACCTTCTTGCAACAGGACATCAGTTGGGCAAGGCTGAACTTCTGTTCGAAAAGATTGAAGACAGCGCAATAGAAGCACAGGTACAGAAACTTCTCGATACAAAGAAGGCCAACGAAGCTGCAGCTTATAAGGCTAACCCTATCAAGCCTACAATAGCATTCGAAGACTTCGAAAAGCTTGATATACGTGTAGGTACAGTCCTGGAATGCGAAGTAGTGCCAAAGATGAAGAAACTGCTGAAATTCAAAATTGCCGACGGACTTGAAAACCGTACTATCGTGAGTGGTATAGCTCAGCACTATAAACCTGAAGAGCTGATAGGAAAACAGGTTCTGTTCATTGCCAACCTTGCTCCTCGTCAGTTCAAGAATGGTCTGGTGAGTGAAGGTATGATTCTGAGTGCCGAAAACTTCGACGGCTCACTGGCTGTTACTTCACTGCTTAAGGAAGTAAAACCAGGCAGTCAGGTTTGCTAATAAGATTACTACAAAAATCAATCATAAAGGGCGGGATATGGATGTCTCGCCCTTTTCATAAAAACCAGAAACGTGTCAAATAATTCTCTAAAAGAAAAAACAGCAAAAGGGCTTCTGTGGGGAGGACTGGGAAACGGTATCATGCAAATCCTAAACCTGGTCTTTGGCATATTTCTTGCTCGTCTGCTTACTCCTGCCGATTATGGTATGGTGGGAATGCTTGCCATATTCAGTGCAATAGCAGGAACAATACAGGAAAGCGGATTTACCAATGCGCTGGCAAACAAACAGAACATTACTCACAATGACTATAACGCTGTATTCTGGTTCAGCACTCTGACCGGTGGACTGCTCTATATAATACTATTTCTATCTGCTCCTTTGATAGCTGATTATTATAACCAACCGGACCTCATAAGACTCTCAAGAATATATTTTCTGGGATTTGTCATATCAAGCACTGCCACATCGCACAATGCTTATTTATTCAGAAACCTGATGACTAGAGAAAAAGCGACTGCGCAGATTTATGCAATAACCTTATCTTGTATTATTGGTATAATACTTGCATACAATGACATGTCGTATTGGGGACTGGCAATACAGAACCTGATATATATCGCCATAGTAAACATAAGTCTCTGGTTTTACTCACCTTGGCGTCCTACATTTAATATAGACTTCGGTCCGATAAAAGAGTTTTTTGGTTTCAGTATAAAAATACTGCTTACAAACATATTCAATCAAATAAACAACAATATATTCTCAACAATAATAGGACGCAAATTCACACCGTATTCTGTAGGACTCTATACTCAGGCAAACAAATGGAATTCAATGGGTTCATCGTTAATAAGTTCTACCATAAGCGGTGTGGCTCAACCAATATTTGCACAGGCCACAGATGATAAATCAAAACAACTGAGCATATTCAGAAAAATGCTAAGATTTACCTCCTACATTTCTTTTCCAACCATGCTTGGATTGGCACTTATTGCCCCAGAATTCATACTCCTTACTATAAAAGATAAATGGGTGGACTGTATTCCTATTCTGCAACAATTATGTATATGGGGGGCATTTTTCCCAATTACAACATTATGTTCCCAACTTTTGATAAGCCGTGGTAAGTCTAATCTAAATCTTTACAGTAACATTACGTTGGGCTGTCTTCAGATTGCTGCTCTGTTGGTGAGCTGGAGATATGGTATAGCAATAATGATTTCTACCTACGTCATCATAAACATTCTATGGATGTGGGTTTGGTATCTGATGGTGAGAAAAGAAATAGGACTAAAATTTATGGATGCAATAAAAGATATTTGTCCGTTTGCTATTATAACTATAGTTTCGGCAATAACGGCAAAAATAATTTGTGGATTCATGGATTCGCCTTACATGATATTAGCTTGCAAAATCATCATTACAGCAATTCTGTATTTGGGTATATCACGCATTGCAAACTCAAGAATACAGGATGAGATATTCTCATATTTACTTAAAAGGAAAATAAAATGATAAGTGTTATTATACCTCTGTATAACTGTGAAAAGTTTATCAAACGCAGCATCAACTCCGTCCTGAGGCAGACAGTAAAGGAGTTTGAAATAATAGTAGTGGATGATGGTTCGACAGACAAAGGTCCTGAAATCGTAATGGGTATGGACTCTTCAGTTATACGGCTGATACGTCAAGAGAACCAAGGGGTATCTTGCGCCAGAAACAGAGGTATAAAAGAATCCAGATACGAACTTGTGGCTTTTCTTGATGCCGATGACGAATGGGATACCGACCATCTGGAAACTATTATGCATCTGTACAACAAATATCCACAGTGTGGAGTATTCGCTGCTTCATACAGAATGTCTGTAGGCAATAACATCATATACCCTGAATTCAGCCCTGAAATACCTTTCAAAGACGACGGAATACTATACAATTATTATGAGGTAGCTTCAGGAAGCAACCTTCCCATTAATTCAAACACATACGCCGTAAGGAAAAGCATAATCGAATCAATTGGCGGTTACCCTACAGGTATTCCTTCAGGCGAGGATATTCTGACCATAGCCAGACTTAATGCAGTATGTGATTTTGCTTATACAACAAAAGCAACTTCCACTTACTATCTTCATAATGAAACTGTAAAGAGCGAACGTCCTGTATTAAAACATGATCCTTTGGACAAACTTTTTTATGAAAACTACAAAATATCCAAACATAAAAAAGGGGCACGCCTGTTTCTGGCATCATGGCATAAGAGAAGAATGTCCAGAGCACTGACTCTACGTAAATACAGGATAGCCACAGAACATTTCTTAAAGGCACTTACCATTATGCCATTTCAGAAAAAGCTGTACACATCATTCATAATTTCTCTGATTTCTGCAATAACCGGTAAAAGCATACTTGAACTAAACAACCTGTTAAAACATAAATAAATAACACCATGCCTACATTTACTGTTTTCCCCAATATAAAACCATCATCGGGCGGAAAAGGAAACCCATATATCAACGATTTTATTTCTGCCATCAACAATGAAGAAGGATGTAAGGTAGTGAACGAAAGTCACAAGAATCCTCTTTTGAGTATTCTGCGACCTTCCAGATGGGGTGATGTGTTCATTTTCAATTGGTTCGAGAGCATACCTGACTTCAAATATGGGTATTTACAGTCATTATTCGCAATTTTACTCATATTTATACTTAAAATCAAAGGCAAGAAAATAATATGGATTCTTCACAACAAAAAGCCACATAGTGGAAATAAAAAGATAATAAAAAGAATTCTCACTTACCTTATTGCCAAGGAGTCAGACTATATCATCACTCATGCCAGCGAAGGGGTTAACCTCATAAACGACAGATATAAATTTACAGTAGGAAAGACTTTCTATATTGACCACCCAACCAAAAACAGACTTAACATGATTGACAGGTCTGAAAGAGAAAAAATGTACGATTTACTGGTTTGGGGAAATATAATAGGATATAAAGGTGTTTATCAATACCTTAAATTCATAAATGAAGAAAAGATAAATGATATACGGATATGCATAGTAGGTAATTGTACTACACCAAAGATTGCATCCGATATAAAATCAGTAGCTGGCGAAAACACTACACTGATCTTCAAGGGGGCATCTTTTGAGGAACTGGCAGAATACATAGCCTCATCTGAATTTGTACTGATGCCATATCTTCAAGACTCGATTTTAAGTTCAGGCATCCTGATGGATTCACTGTCATTCGGGTCAAAAGTAATAGGTCCAAACACTGGCTCGTTTAAAGACTATGCCAAAGACAAAAATCTTAATGTTTATGTTTTCGATGAATATAAAGACATCTCTGAAATTGTAAATAACGAACGTGAGACAAAAGTCTCTTATGATTGTTACAAGGCTTTCCTGGATGACAATAACTGGAAAAACTTTATACACAAAGCATTAAAGCTAGTAATAAACAAGGCATAATCCATTTTATTTTTTCAGTACCACAAGAGGTATATTCCCCAGTGCAGCAGCAACCTCAGAGTAACTGCTGCCACACGAACCGAAAATCTTGTCCGTTTTGGAGAGTATATACATTTCGGACACCGCCTCATTGATACCTGAAACTGAATTACGGTCCGCCTCCGATGATGAACAGTATATTCTCTCGCCATATCTGTCTTTAAACTCACTTTTCACACTTTCAGAGTCTGTAGCCAAATATATGGAAAGAGAAGGATGAAGAAGAAGTTCTTCATCAATAGCTCTGTAAAACAATTCATTAGGGCTATTGTTTATAGACACACTATGGTCAGTTCTTCTGACATGAACGCCAATTCTATAGTCTGACATCCCAAGAATTACAGAATCAATTTTTGCCTGTATCTCTGGTACAGGTCTGAATAATTCGGAGAACAAGCCTTCGGGAAAATCAATTATAGGATAGCATGAAGAGATATAAAGATTTCCTTCAGATAAAAAATTCATGAATGTATTTACATCTCTATTATAACCATTCATTTCATGGTCGTAAGCCCTGTTACGGAAAAGAGCAATCTGTGGCACTAAAGGCAACCATAGATTATGCTTTCGGGGATGGTCGTACAACAGTTTGCTTAAAAGTGAATCTTTGTGAATTGTAATGTTGCCTGATTCTATTTCGCCAAATATACTGGCAAAAGAAGAATTCAAACCTTTGTCGCGGAACCAATAGACATTAAGGGAGCTTCCGGAAAGTCTGCACAAATATACAGCCGAAGCTATAGCACGCATTCTGTTTGCAAGTCCTCCTATCGGGAGTAAAGTTATATTTCCGTTCCTACCCATTTTGTCTTCTGTTTTTTATCTGTAATCCAAGCTTGAATATTGAATGCAAAAATAGGCAAGTTTATCGGTTTTTCATTCACTAACGCATATTATAAATCAAAAAAATTGAAACAACCGTGCTTTCTGACATTATTTATTATTAACTTCACACCCATTATGAAAATAGCATTAGTCAAACAAGAAGTATATCAGGACCTTTATGTCTGCCCTGTAACAGAGAAAAACGCGGCAAACATTCTCTTCTCATCAATGGGAAGAGTGGGACCTATCGGCCTTATGGCAGAACTCGATGCCGACTTTTATATAGTGAAAGAAGAGCCGGAGTACGAAACACAGATTTACCGCAAAGTAATACCGCACATAGCCAAGCATCTGTATCTGCTCAAGACTGAGACACTCGACAAGATTCCGGGACAGGAATTCAAACAACCCGGCAGTCCATACCCTAACGGTAAATTCGCCATTGACTGTCATGACATAGACTGGAGTAAATATGATGTAGTGATTTCAATTAACGTCAGTCTGCCGACATCTGTAGTAAGAAGCTATCCACAGACACTATTCGCATATATGATAGGCGAAGCCAATATGGCAACTGGAAGTGTACACTTTGGATACGATGTCACTATGAACCAGATGGCAAGGGGAATAGTATCCAGAAAATGCGGCATTATGGATTTTCCATATACATTCCTCAGTTCGGACACTCTGCAGAAAATCATGCAGAATCATCTGGGACGAGAATCAGGAAATAAAGATATCTTTATGGAAATCAATTCCACAACTGAACGTCCCGTAACCAAGGCACCCGCACATTTCCAGCCTCTTATAGATGCAGGATATGAAATAATTCTCCACAAGCAGCGTATATTCGACAATCTGAAGAGTATATACGACGCGAAGTATTTCGTAAAGATGGGAGGGCGTCACATACGCGGAAACTCTGTGGCAGAAGCTGTTTCTTTAGGAACACTGGCTATAATGAACAAGAACGAAGTGACACACCATGAACTGATAATAGACGAGTGTGACGTGAAGACAATGGAGCAGATGGTAAATCTGATAAACAAACTGGAAAAGAATCCGGATTTGTATCATGAACTATTAACCAAACAACGTAAGGTGCTGAAAGAATTATTCTTCGATGCTCCAGTGCAATCACTAACCAACTGTCTGGAAGAAAAAAGAAAATCAGGAAAGGCAAGACCTTATAAATGGTATAACAAGATATCAGACAGGCTCTGCTTTCTCAGGTAACAAGGAATCAGTTACAGGTTGACAAGACTTCAGCTACAAGGTTAGCAGTCTACTTGCAACTCAAGAACTTAAGAACTAACAAACTCAAAAAAACATGAATGCCCCCATACTCCTCTTCGTTTTCAACCGTCCGGACCATGTACGCCGGACAGTAGAAGCTCTGCAACGCAATACTCTCGCTGCCGAAAGCATACTGTATATATATTCCGATGCAGCACGCACCCCCGAACAAAAGGATGCCGTAAGCGAAGTAAGAAGATACATATACACCATAAACGGATTCAAGGAAATAAACATCATTGAAAGAGAGGAAAACTGGGGACTTGCCAAAAGTATAATTGACGGTGTAACCACACGTGTGAAAGAATACGGTAGAGTCATTGTATTGGAAGATGATCTTATTACTGCACCATATTTCCTTCAGTTCATGAATGATGCTCTTGAGGCCTACAAGGACGAAGAAAGAGTGGGACACATACAAGGATGTGATTTCACACAAGACCCTTCACTGCCAGATACTTTTCTCATAAGATGGACAGGGAGCTGGGGATGGGCTACATGGGATCGTGCATGGAAGTACTTCAATCCCGATGGAAAAGCTCTTCTGAAACAGATTGAAGACAGGAAACTTACATATACTTTCGATTTCAACGGTAAATACGGATACACTCGTATGCTCCGCCGTCAGATTGAAGGCAAGAACAATTCATGGGCTATAAGATGGAATGCATCACTTTTCCTTAATGATATCCTTTCTCTGAACGTAGGAAAATCATTGGTTCAAAACGAAGGTTTCGACGGTAGCGGAACTAACTGTGGTGGCGGCGGACTATACTCTTCCAATCTTTTCATGGACAGAATAGAAGTAAAAAGAATCACTCCGGCTGTAGAAAACAAAGAAGCAAGGATGGCTTACGTGAGATACTATGCACGAACAAATTCATTCATGGCAAAAGCTATAAGAAGAATCAAGCGCACTCTGAAAGGCGATTTTGGCAGATAAAATAGGCTCTGATGCCGTTTTTAACTATATTATCATTAATTATTCCTACTTCATTTGGGATAAAAAAGGTCAGTAAGCATTATCTTTGCAAAAAATTCCCGACAATGAGAATACTAATCATAAACACGGCAGAACGTATAGGAGGTGCAGCCATTGCAGCCAGCCGACTGATGGATGCACTAAAGAACAACGGAATAAAAACAAAAATGCTTGTCCGCAACAAGCAGACAGAACAGCTAACCGTAATTCCACTGAAGAGTTCATGGAGGAGAATATGGCAATTCGCCTGGGAACGTATTGTCATATGGATAGCAAACGGATTTACCCGACGAAACCTCTTTGCCGTGGATATAGCAAATACGGGAACGGACATCACCAAACTGCACGAATTTGTTCAGGCAGACGTTATTCACCTGCACTGGATAAATCAGGGAATGCTTTCTCTTAATGACATCGACAAAATCCTGAAATCAGGAAAACCTGTAGTATGGACCATGCACGACATGTGGCCCTTCACTGGAATATGCCACTATGCCGGAGCATGCAAAAAGTACGAAAGCCAGTGCCATAACTGCGAACTGTTACTAAAGCCTCACAAGAAAGACTTATCTTACAAAATATTCAGAAAGAAACAGAAGATATTCTCAAATGCCAACATAACATTTGTAGCATGCAGCCACTGGTTGGAAGAAATGGCAAAAAACAGTGCACTAATCCGTACACAGAATATTACAAGCATACCTAATGCAATAAACACCAACCTGTTCATGCCTCGCAACAAGAGACAGGCAAGAGAAAAACTTAATTTACCTCAGGACAAGAAGCTCTTACTCTTTGGTTCTGTAAAAATAACAGACAAGCGCAAGGGAATAGACTATCTTATTGAGGCATGCAAGATTCTGACACAAAACAGTCCTGAACTGAGTAAAGAGCTTGGTGTAGTCATCTTAGGTTCACACTCGGAACAGTGTACATCACTCTTTCCGTTCCCAATCTATACCATGAACTATGTGAAAAGCGAAAAAGACCTGGTTGATATATACAATGCAGTAGATATTTACGTTACCCCCTCACTGCAGGACAATTTGCCTAACACCATTGTAGAAGCCATGTCATGCGGTATTCCATGTGTAGGGTTCCAGACAGGAGGAATTCCGCAGATGATAGACCATCTGCACAATGGATATGTGGCCGAATACAAGTCTGCTGCCGACCTGGCAAATGGTATAAAGTGGGTACTCACCGATGGAGACTACCAGACATTGAGCGAGGAGGCGCACCGTAAGGCTATAAATACATATTCAGAAACAACAGTTGCACACCAATATCTACAGATATACAACAAGCTAACAGGGAAAAATGCATAACACTGCACCAAACCACCATACACAGCACCTACATCCCAAGTTCAGCATTATAACAGTAACTTATAATGCCGGTAAAGTACTGGAAGACACTATACAGAGTGTCATCACACAGTCATATAAAAATGTAGAATATATAATCATTGACGGCGGTTCGAAAGACAATACCCTTAACATTATAGAAAAATACAAACAACATATAGCACATCTGGTAAGTGAACCGGACAATGGTCTATATGACGCAATGAACAAAGGTATTCAACTAGCAACCGGCGACTATCTGTGCTTCCTCAATGCAGGCGACGAACTACACGAAGACGATACACTATTCTGCATGGTCCACAGCATCAAGGAAGACATACTGCCAGATGTAATTTATGGCGAAACAGAGATAGTTGACGAAAACGGACATTTCATCAGGATGCGACGTCTATCATCCCCTAAGATTTTGACATGGAAAAGTTTCAAAAAAGGTATGCTGGTATGTCATCAAGCATTCTTTGCAAGCCGCGAACTGGCCGTAGGCGAACCATACAATCTGAAGTACCGCTTCTCTGCCGATTTTGACTGGTGCATCCGCATTATGAAAAAAAGCAAGAATATCCATAACTCAGGACTCACCGTAATAGACTATCTTAATGAAGGAATGACTACACGTAACCATAAGAAATCCCTTATGGAACGTTTCAGAATAATGTGTCATCATTACGGATACGTTTCTACTATTGCTCATCATTTATGGTTTGTAGTAAGAGCAATAATAAAGAAATGAACGCATAGAATAAAGGCAGTTGAAAAGACATCTTAATAAATCCGAAAAACAAATAAGATGACAATAATAAATTTGTAATAATTACAGTTTTATATATTTTTGTCTCATAAGTAATTCATTAACCATCTAAAACCAAAGCTTATGAGAAAAATCTTATCGCTACTGACATTATTCACATTATTATTTTCCTTACAAGTTTTCTCACAAGAAAAACAGTATCAACTATCAAGTCATATTCTTGATATTAACACGGGGTACCCGGCTAAAGATGTGAAAATAAGTCTGTCCAAAATGAATGGCAAACAAAATTGGACTTTAATTGACGAGAAAACCACAGACGAAAACGGAAGAGTAAAGGACTTACTCCCACAGGATGAAAAATCCGACAACAAAGGTATATACAAACTTACGTTCTACACGGAACCATACTTCAAGCTACAAAACAAGGAATCATTTTATCCATTTATTGAAGTTGTATTCGAGATAAAGGACAACAGCCATTATCATGTGCCAATAACACTTTCGCCTTTCGGATATTCAACCTACAGAGGAAACTGACACAAAAAAACAAAAAACTATTATTAATGCCTGTGAGAAGACATTAATAATAGTTTTTTTTTAAAACAATATATCCATAAATCTTACAAAGCCTGAAGCATTCTCTTTAAGACTACAGTAGCTGAAATCTCACGATTGGCAGCCTCAGGAATAACCAATGATGTAGGTGCTTCTATCACATCATCAGTAACAATCATATTTCTACGCACAGGCAGACAATGCATAAAGAAAGCATTGTTCGTTACCTTCATATGTTCAGCATCAACAGTCCATGACATATCTTTGGAAAGCACTTTTCCATAGTCAGCCGGATTAGTCACTCCCGGACACGCCCAGTTCTTGGCATATATAAAATCAGCACCTTCGAATGCCTTCAACTGATTATACTCTACTTTTGCCCCACGAACAAATTTAGGGTCTAGTTCATATCCTTCAGGATGAGTGATTACGAAATCCACATCAGCCTCATTCATGAAATCAGCAAAAGAGTTTGGAACAGCTTGCGGAAGTGCCTTTGGATGTGGTGCCCAAGTAAGTACCACCTTAGGACGGTCTTTTTTCTTATATTCCTCGATAGTTATCAAATCGGCAAAGGCCTGAAGAGGATGCCCTGTAGCTGCTTCCATCGAGAAAACCGGTTTTCCTGAATATTTGATGAACTGATTAAGAATCTTCTCTGTATAATCATCCGTACGACTTTCAAACTGTGCAAAGGAACGTACACCTATAATATCGCAATACGAAGCCATTACAGGGATAGCTTCAAGCAAGTGTTCACTTTTATCACCATCCATAACTACTCCACGTTCGGTTTCCAGTTTCCATGCGCCCTGATTCACATCCAGCACAATAACATCCATTCCCAAGTTTCGTGCAGCTTTCTGAGTACTAAGACGAGTACGCAGACTATTGTTAAAGAATATCAGCAGACAAGTTTTATGTTTTCCCAGTGCTTCATACTTGTAACGATCCTTTTTTATTTCAAAAGCTTCAGCCAATGCTGTCTTCAAGTCACCCAAGTCGAATACGTTTGTATATGTCTTCATAATCGCAATGTATATTAATTAGTTTTTCAATACAAAAATACTATAAAAATACAATAAACCATGATTTTTCATAGATTTATTGCATATATTTTCTATTTTGACATTATTTTCTTATCTGTCCTTCACCATCAATCAACCATTTATAGGTTGTAATTTCCTTTAATCCCATAGGCCCTCTGGCATGCAGTTTCTGTGTACTGATACCAATCTCAGCTCCCAGACCAAACTGCGCACCGTCAGTAAACGAGGTAGGAGCATTTACATATACACATGCTGCATCTACCGCTTTTCTGAAATAACCGGCAGCCCTATTATCTTCCGTAACTATACACTCGCTATGTCTTGAACTATATTTATAGATATGGGTAACAGCTTCCTCAATATCGCTTACAGTCCTTACAGACATCTTATAATCAAGAAATTCTGTTCCATAACTATCTTTAGTTGCAGGCTTCAACAGTTCTGAAGGATAACATCCATCCAGTGCCTGATATGCAGGTTTATCGGCATAAATCACCACATTACTGTCGGCAAGCATCTTGCACAACTGTGGCAAATCCGAAAGTCTGTCGGCATGAACAATCAAACAATCAAGTGCATTGCATACACTCACTCTTCTTGTTTTGGCATTATTTATAATCCTTGCTCCTTTCTCCACATCTCCGGCCAAATCAAAATAAGTATGACATATGCCGGCTCCAGTTTCTATAACCGGGACTGTAGATTCCTTTCGTACATAATTAATCAGGCTGCTGCTTCCACGAGGAATAATAAGATCAACATAATCATTGGCATGCAGCAATTCTGTGGTAGCCTCCCTGTCTGCCGGCAAGAGCTGCACCACATTCCTGTCCACACCAAATTTATCAAGCACTGTATGTATAATATCAACTATAGCCTTATTAGAATTATAGGCATCGCTTCCACCTTTAAGGATACATGCACTACCACTCTTCAGGCATAGCGAAAACACGTCAAAACTCACATTAGGCCTGGCCTCATAAATCACCCCGATAACCCCAAAAGGAACACTTATCTTTTTTATCTTTAGCCCATTAGGTCTTACATCTTCATACAACACATTTCCCAATGGCGACTGAAGCTTTGCCACATTCCTCATATCCGACGAGATATCTTCAATACGCGAAACAGTCAATTTTAGTCTGTCATATTTAGGGTCAGAAGAATCCATCAGTGCAAGGTCCATTGCATTGGCATTCAAAATAGAATCACTATATTCTATAGCTGCATCAGCAACAGCCGTAATGATATCATTAATAAGTTTTCCATCCATCAGAGCCAACTTACGCGAAGCAAGCTTTATTGCCTGAAAAGTTTCATTTAGTCTCATATTATTCCGTTTTTCAATTCATTATTTGCAAAAATATCATTAAAATTCGAAATCGAGTCAAATCCGCACAAAAAACTTTCACAAATAGAAAATATAATGTTTCTGATATGTTTCATTACAATTTATTTGCTTTTAAAGAGAAAAAAACTTAACTTTGAAATATCACAGAGAGAATGAACCATAATTATTAACCATTAAAAAAACAAATACTATGGCAGATTTTAATTATGACGCATTGACAGAAGTTTTCCGAGGCAATCTTTGGGAGGCAGAACTAGTAAAAGGCTTGTTGGAATCCGAAGGCGTTCAAGCCATGATAAAAGATGAAACCCTATCAGCCGTTACATCTCCATACTCTGACATGGGAGGAGAAGTTTTAGTAATGGTCAATAAGGAAGAAGAAGTATACGCAAAGAAAGTAGTAGCTGAAAGAAAGAAAGCATGAACAAGATATTCTCTACATTTATAATACTTTTACTATCAGTGATATCGGTCAGTGCCAAAAACCTCAAGCCCACATCATGGGAATCATACGGGGTAACTTTTCTGGCACCGGCCGATATTATTGTTGAAGATGATTCGGAAGAAAGCCTAACCATAAGCAACTCCGAGCTATCCATAAACATTCAATTGCTTTACGGCGATGGACTAAAAGAAAAAGAGCTTATTGACGATTTAAAACACATCACCCAAGAAGACAATCTGAAACAAACATCCGAAATCTCCACAATAGAACTGATTCATTTTTTCGGTGCATACATCACAGGAATATGCGAAAACGACCAATGTCTTTACTCATATCTTACAACTAAAGACAACGCATGCAGTTTCTATATATCAATTGTATGCGGAAAGTCTGACCTGCCTCTCGCAAAAGAAATTCTAAAAAGTTTCAAGCTGGAATAGAAATATACGGTTCATTTTCTCTACAACTTCCTATTCGATATTATTCTTTAAATGATGACTAACAGATAAATTCTATTATTTTAAACTGAGCATAACTAATGTAACAGAAAAAAATCACTAACAGCTCTATCTTGCAGATGTTTCTTTATCAAATCATCCATATATCAATGCCTTAGTTGCATCCACATTCTTTTCAGATATGGATTCTTTATAGTTTGTTCTCATCTTTCTGTCTAGCGTAAATCTTAATTTTACGTTGTAATTCCATCAGACCTTAGTCCGTCCTTCTTAATTTCAACATTGATTGTCAGCATATTACGATTATGTTTAGCGGTAAACAAATGCTCTTTTTTGATATATTTCACCTTGATTCTCTGAGTTTATTTGTACCTTTACACCGAAAGGAATGTCTTTTATGAAAAAAGAAATGATTAACAGGCTGAAGATTATGCTTGCCGAAGAGCAAAAAAGCAGTAAGTGACTGGCAGAGCAATTAGGAAAAGACAGGGCTACTGTCTCCAAATGGGTGACAAATACCATGCAGCCTGACGCAAGAAACCTCCTGCGAATAGCAGAAGCTTTGAATATTGATGCAGGTAGACTGCTTAACCAAAAACAAATCACAGTGGCTGCAATGTTGCTGTTTGGCAAGTACACTCAGCGTTGGCTTCCTGCAATGACAGCAAAGTGCAT